>CALMDN010000558.1 GCA_937864935.1 uncultured Bacteroidales bacterium | reverse complement strand
TTCTGTGCCGCAATGCCCATGATGGTGATCATGCACAGCCCCAGCGATGAAGCCAGCAGGTCGGTGGGTGAAAAGGCAGAACCTTTGCCGTTGTTGTCAACCGGCGCATCGGTTACAAACGATTGTCCCGACCTGACATGGGTTGCCTTCAGCTGAAGATCGCCCAGGTATTCAAGAGTTGAAGTGACTGACATACGCTTATACTTTCTGACAAAGGTAGTATTAATTAAAAATAAAAAAACCCCGCCGGAGCAGGGTTTTAAATCGGTTATCGGATGATTACTTCTTGTCAGAAGAGGTTGCTTCAGCAGTGGTAGCTTTCTTGCTTCCGCAATCTGAAGAGGCTTTGTCAGACTTATCGCCGCAGCTCGATGAGCAGGAGGATGATTTTTTGTCAGACTTGGCAGTCTTCTTGGTCCCGTCAGCTTTGGGGTTCTTTTCGCTGCTGAAGATTTCAACGGCGGTGGCTGCACCTGAGGTAGCTGCTACAACGCTGGTAGCTGAAAGGGCAAATACAAAGGCAAATACAGTGAATGCTGCTATTAATTTTTTCATAATGTTTTGTTTTTAGGTTACCCCACAAAGGTAATGCTGATGCCGGCGGCAAATTGTTAATGAGCCGTTAAATACTGTTAAGGTTTTGTTAATAACGCCTGTTCAGGACACCGAGCAGGAAATAGATTAAATTTGCATTCCACACACCCTTCTTATGAAGAAAAGCATTATTGCCCTGCTGATTGCCCTTACTTCTGTTTCGCTCACAGGCGTGATCCTGATACAGTTGTACTGGGTTAAGAGCGGGATAAAGCTTCAGGAGGAACAGTTCGATAACAAGGTAAAGGTAACCCTCAAAAGTGTGGTGAACCGTATGTTTGATGATCGAGCTGACTTTGCAGGCAATCCGGCTGTTTGCCAGGATGAATGCGACCACCGTACAAGGGAGATACTGAGGGCGGTGAATCCTGCCCACCTTGACTCACTGCTGCGCGATGAATTCAGCAGTATGGAGATAGCACAGGAGTTTGTGTGGGGGATGTTCGATTCAGGATCGAAAACCATACTGGCCGGCGATGCCGGGGATTACCGGAATGAGTTGTTAACCACACGGCACTGTGTTTCCCTGTCATGCCTGTATAAATCGGAGCAGCTGATGCTGGCCGTTTACTTTCCGGGTGAGCGAAGGATGATGCAGGGCAGGATTCTCCCCTGGCTGGTGCTCTCCTTTGTTTTGCTGGCAGTGATGATCTTTGCCTTCTCCTATATGATCTTCCTGTTTCTGAAGCAGAAGAAGCTGTCGGAGATGAAGTCCGATTTCGTGAACAACATGACCCATGAGTTCAAGACCCCCATCTCAACCATTTCGCTGGCCAGTGAGATGCTGCTGAACCCGAAGGTGAATGAGTCGGCCGAGAGAACCTCGCGCTATGCCAGGATCATTTTTGATGAGAACCTGAGGCTGAAGCACCAGGTTGAGCAGGTATTGCAGATTGTGGTCCTCGACAAGGGCGGATTCAATTTCAGGCTCACCCATTTCGATGCCGGTGAAGTCATCCTGAGCTGTCTGAAAAGCTTTGAGCTTACGGTGCGCGATCAGGGTGGTTTTCTCAATTACCGCCCCGAAGCAACCGACAAGCTTTTGTTTGCCGACGAGAACCATTTCAGGAACATCATCAACAACCTGCTCGACAATGCTGCGAAGTATTCACGTGGTTATCCGGAAATTCAGGTCATTACCCGAAACATTAAAGGCCTGTTTGTTGTTGAAGTTCACGACAAGGGCATCGGAATCAGTGCGGAACATCAGAAGCAAGTGTTCAGGAAGCTTTACAGGGTTCCGACCGGTAATGTACACGATGTAAAAGGTACCGGCCTCGGCCTGTTTTATGTTAAAACAATGACGGAAGCCTTAGGGGGTTTCGTAACAGTTAAGAGTGAGCTCAAACGGGGCAGTGTTTTTTCGGTACATCTGCCTTACGGATCAAATACAGAAAACACAACCAATTACCATCATGCCGAAAGCAAAGATATTACTGGTTGAAGATGATCCCAACCTGAGTGCAGTGTTGTGCGACTATCTGGACATGCTGGATTATGAAACCACACTGTCGGCCGATGGTGAGGATGGGCTTGTAAGGTTCAGGGAAGGGAATTTCGACCTTTGCCTGCTTGATGTGATGCTTCCCAAAAGGGACGGCTACAGCCTTGCCGGTGAAATCAGACAGCTGAACGACCAGATTCCGCTGGTATTTCTTACCGCCCGTGGCCTGAACGAAGACCGCATTGCCGGTTTCAGGGCCGGGTGTGATGATTACATCACCAAGCCCTTCAGCAGCGAAGAGCTTGCCCTGCGTATTGAAGCCATCCTGAAACGGTGTATGCAGCGTACCGCATACAAAACAAACAACGTGATCAGCATCGGCAAATACCGTTTCGATGCTTCCAACCTGGTACTTTCGTACAACGGGAGCGAGCAGGGCCTGACACCAAAGGAAGCTGCTTTGCTGAGGCTGCTCTGTAACTACCGGAATACGCTGCTTCCCCGCGAAACTGCCCTGAAAGAGATCTGGGGCGATTCGGATTATTTTATCGGAAGAAGCATGGATGTTTTTATTGCCCGGTTGCGCAAATACCTGCGCCACGATGAAACGGTGGCGATTCAGAATGTCCATGGATCGGGATTTAAACTCGAAATCCGGGAATAAAGCATTCTCCGACAAACTTTAAGTCAGTGATTCAATCATCACCACAATCAAATATGACCATCGCAGAAGCACAGGCTGTTGTGGATGCCTGGATTAAAGAGAAGGGCGTCCGTTATTTCAATGAACTCACCAATACTGCCATTTTGATGGAAGAGGTTGGCGAAGTGGCCCGTATTATGGCGCGGAGGTATGGCGAACAATCGGAAAAGGAATCCGACAAGGCCGCTGACCTGGCCGACGAAATGGCTGATGTGCTCTTTGTATTGATCTGCCTGGCCAACCAGACCGGCATCGATTTAACCGAAGCCCTCGGCAGGAATCTGCAGAAAAAAACCGATCGCGACGGCAGGCGTCATCTCGAAAACCCCAAACTGAGCACACCCTGAACGGGGTTGTCAGATACCCAGTTTGGTTCCGGCATAAATCAGAATCCTCGCACGCAATTCATCCCTTTTCTCCAGGATGTTTGTTGTCAGCAGCTCAAACCTGCTGTGGCCGGCGTCATCCGGGTCGCGGTGCCCGGTGGTGAATTTGTTCAGGTACTCAGCCGCTACTACAAGATCGTGCCAGTCGCCCAGCATTTCGTTTATTTTGTCAAGCCTTTTGAGGGTGGTTTTCAACCTTGGCAGGTCGGGATCGGTGGAGCTGAAGGTTGAGAGCAGGTAATGACATTGTTTCAGCCTTCTCCTGATCTCGTGCAGGTTATCATCGGATTGGTCAGCAGAGCGCAGCTGGCTGGCCTTTTCGAAAAGCTCATCCACGATCCTGATCAGGTGCGTTCTGATGGTTTCCGGGTCTGATTGCTGGAACAGCATTCTGGCTTTTTCTGCCCCTGTTGCAAGCTCGTAGCCGGCATCAATGGTGGAAATGAAATCGCGGAATTTTCTGATGGCTTTGTTTTCGAGCTTTTGCAGGTGGCCGATATACTCGTGGCAGGTGGTGTGATGTTCTTCAGCCACCCTCAGGATAAGCTCCTGCTGAACCTGTGTATCGCGCATGCGTCCCGAATACCTGAAGAGAAGCCGCAGCTTACCTTCATTGCTGCGGGCGCTGAATGCCTTGTGGTCGATGTGTTCGGCCAGCAGATAAACCGCCCGGATACGCTTGAAGGCAACCCGCATATCGTGTATCGCATCGGCATCAAAGCTGTCGGTTACTTTTCTGAAATTTTCAGTAAATAATTCGCAGTGCGTTGATAAATAGTCGATTATTTCTTTTTGCATACACGGGAAGACTGTACTTTTGCTCATCACTAAAATACGAAATTGGCCGGGATTCACGTTATGCAGACTGGTCAAAAGTTATCAAGTGCCCGAAGATGGCGGGAAGGGCGTTTTTTATTACTTTCGGAACCGCATATCCGCCTTTCCAATGTTTTGTTAATCAACAATGCCGAAATACTTTTTCGCTTTCTTTCTGCTGATTTACCCCCTGGTTGTTGTTTCACAGCCGTTTTTACTCAGCGGCCGTATCAGTGATTCGCTCACCCATGAGCCACTGGCTTTTGTCAACATTGTCATCAACGAGGGTAACCGCGGCGGTGTTACCGACATTGACGGGAAATTCAGATTTGAGTCACCGGAGGTCATCCGCACCCTGACTCTGAGTTATGTGGGCTATGAGCGGAAGAAGGTTCAGCTGTCGGGCAATGAGCGAAGCCTCGTGCTTAAAATGAGAAGCATGGAAACCGCCCTGAGCGAAGTGCTGATTGAAGCCGGAGAAAATCCGGCCCACCGGATTGTTCGTAATGCGGCCGCAAACCGGAAGCTTAACAATCCCTACAACATCGGATCCTTCACCTTTACCTCGTACGACAAGATGATTTTTACCGTCAACAGGGATAGCCTGCTGGCAGAAGATACCGCCGTTCCCGATCCGGAGGAGCTCAGACTCAGAAAAATTCTTGAAACCCAACATCTCTTTATGCTTGAGTCGGTATCGGAGCACCAGTACCGCTATCCGGGTAAGGCCCACGACAGGATCATCGCCTCGCGGGCTTCAGGCTTCAAAGACCCCATGTTTATTTTCCTGATCTCCCAGTTGCAATCCACCTCCTTTTACGACAACCAGATCAACATCGCCGGTACACAGTATGTGAATCCGGTGAGCAACGATGCTGAAAAACTCTACTTTTTTCACCTGAAGGACACCATTTACGGGATGAACACCGGGGATACAACTTTCGTTATCAGCTACAGGCCGCGCGACGGCAAAAACTTCGACGGAATGAAGGGTCTGCTGTACATCAGCAACAACCGCTGGGCCATACAGCACGTGACTGCAGAACCGGCCATCGCCAATCAGTCACTTTCGATGCGCATCCAGCAGATGTATGAGCTGGTTGACGGCCGGCAATGGTTCCCGGTGCAGCTGAATACGGAGATTATCTTCAATGGCATGTCAGCCGGCCGGAATAAAATGCTTGGAATCGGGAAGAGTTACCGCCGGAATGTGGTGCTGGATGCGCAGATTGAAGATCCGGCGCCCGGCCATGTTGCAGTTGAGATTACGGGCGATGCAACCAGCGTGAGTGAAGCCCTCTGGCAGCAGTACCGGGTAGATTCGCTGAGTGTACGCGAAAGGAACACCTACCGGATCATCGACAGCCTCGGACGCAAACATGGCTTTGATGCCAGGATGAAGGGGATGAGTGCCCTGCTTTCGGGGAGGCTGCCATTGGGGTATATGGACCTCGACCTCAAACGCTTG
>CALMDN010000557.1 GCA_937864935.1 uncultured Bacteroidales bacterium | reverse complement strand
TCCTGGGTAGTGACTTGCATGTGGTGGGGGAGGCTGCCATCGCCAGCACCAATCCTACCCTCGATCCCCAGGATTCTGTATTTGAAGCCATAAACCCCGGATTATATGATCAATTCAGTTTAGAAAATGCAATTCCTGTTGATCAAAGCAACTCTGGCAGAGGATTCAGCAGTGTAAGTTTCCCGGGTGTATCCCGGAAGAGCGGCTTTGACATATGCAATAATAGAAAAAAAACTTTACTTACAGCCCATCAAATATCACGATTATCGAGTTAAAATCCTAAATGAGTAATCTGACTAACCTCGGTGAACCTGTTTGCTTGTTTGCATAAGCAGAAACTTACATCAACCTGCAATGTTATGAATCCTTGCCCCACGGAAGAAGGGTTGAATCTTTTCGCCACGAAGACTCTAAGACACCATGAACCACAAAGTATATTATAAATCCTTGAATTCTTGAACCGACCGAAAAGAGCTCAGCAGTTTACCCCGCCAACGGCGGTGGATGCTAATCCTTGAATTCTCGAATCCTTATTGTGCAGTAAAAATATTAATAAAGTCATGAATCCTCAATCATTGCTTTTCCTCATTGCTTCGGAGCAAAAGATTCCCGATCCGGCATTCCAGACAGCGGAAATTGTCGCAATAATCCGTTTTTAAAGTGATCAGTGCCTGGGAGTGAAAAGCGGTGGTTACACTGAGACCGGCCGTTTCCCATTGCCTTGTGATCCTGTTCGACTCGGCCGGGAACTGTGAAAACAGGTTGAGGGCCTTGTTGCAGAGGTGATCCTGGCCTGTTTCCCTTCCATAGACAAACATAAACGGAAGTACGGCATTGATGATGATCAGGGTTGCGGAAGTTTTGCCCAGATGCTTGCCCTGTTGTCTGTTGGGTTTGTCAAACTGAAAACGGGTATCCCAGTATGGGGAAGCCGTTACATCAAAAAGGGCAGTCAACTCCTCAGCGGTGCTGCAGCTGAGCACCTCCGGCAAGGGTTTGCCTCTCCTGCTCAGGAAAGCTGAAAACTGGGCCAGCCTGATGTGGGGAAAGTTTGCCGGCCGCAACCTGAGAAACTTCCACAAATGAGCGGCAATGGGCACCAGTTCGTACTTCTTTCTGAGGAAACTATACTCGCTGAACAATTGCTGGGGCCATGCATCCTCAAGCCCGTGGCTGAGCAATCCCGCCTGACCGAAGATCAGGGCTTCGCACTGCATGGGATTGCCGGCATGTTTTGCAAGAATGCGGTAGGGAAGCGAACGGGCGAGCATTTCAAACGGAAGGGCATTCAGGCTGAACCCGAAACTGCGGGCAAGCATCATGTAGAAAGCTTCTTCCCAGTCATTGCTGTTTACCTGCAAAAAAACGGCAATCTGCCCCGACCGGGATTCAATCCGCTCGATGAGCATGCGTTCGAGCCACAACTCCGTTTCGCTGCCTGTGACTTCCCTTACCTGGTTGTGGCACGGAACCCGGTTCCGCACTGCCATAAGAGAGCGGTATTTGTCGTACACCCGCATGTCGATGCAGTTTTTTATTTCTGCTACCGGGAGGTTGTTCAGGTGAACCGGCTGATCGTGCTGATACACCACATGCAGCACCACACTGTCGTACACCGGATCGGTATGATGGCCGTGCTTTGTCCAGTCGGAGGTATTTACATGAATCTCAACATTGCCAGCCCAAAGGGTGGAGCCGATGCGCAGACGGGCATCGCTGAAGTCAGGCCCGGCGTTGTGGTTGTGAATGCCCGGGGAGAGTACCTCCACGGCTTCGCCCGTTACCGTGAACAAGGGGGCGGTAAACAGTCTGTATTTCCAGATGTAATGCAGAAAATCTTCTTTCATAGGACAAATGTATCTACGTAAATCACTAAATAAGAGGATATTATAAGTCCCCTTTACTCTGTATATTTATAATGCTGCCTTAAGGTTCTGATAATGAACATTCCTGAAACCAAAACATTACGCCTACCGGATCAGTCAGAATACCTAACTTACAGTCTTTCTGGTATGCAGTTGCAGACCCTTTCCGGATGATGAACGGTCAGCTCAGCTGTTAAAAATTGCTTAACGGATCGTATATAGTTGAATGCTAATTATTTAGATTAACCTATACCAAACTCAATGAAAGTTAACGAGTGTCCTGAATTGTGAATTTGCTCTGAAGTCTGATAGACCTGAATCTGTATAGCATACAACAGCCTGAGTGAGCGCACTGTCCGGTAAAGCCGTTTATATCCTGCCTTTTTATCTTTTTTTGCATAAAAATAGCAAATTTTGTCAGAGATTCAATGGGAATGATTATATTTGGAAAAAAAAGGCAAATCCGGCGCGAAAGTGCAGTTTGAAGGTTAAGAACTTTAAATTATATTTGCCGGCCTATTTGGTGTTTATGAGCAGTGCCGAAACCCTGATTACAGGTATAGAATATAAGATCCGTAAACTGGTCGGCCTGAATGAAACATTAAGGGCAGAAAACAAACAATTGAAAACCGAGGCTGAAGGGCTGAGATCTGAGGTTGAACAACTGAAACTAAGGATCAATGAGCTTCAGCAACAGCAAATAACACTTAAACTGGCGAAAACGCTTAACAAGGAAGAGAAAAAGACAGAAGTCAAACTGAAGATTAATGAACTTGTGCGGGAAATTGACCATTGTATCGGGCTCCTGAATAAATAACGATCTGTAAAATACCTGATGGACGAATTATCAATCAATGTAGTGGTAGCTGACCGGACTTACAAACTGACCATTGAGCGCAGTGAGGAAGAGAGTGTAAGGGCGGCTGTCAGGTCCATTGATGAACAAATGAAAACCTATGCGACTCATTTCCAATACAAAGACAAACTGGATTTGCTGGCCATGGTTGCGCTGCAGTTTTCAATAAATGCCATTAACCTTGAAAAACAGGTAAACTTCTCCGAAAAAGGATTACTTTTAAAACTCGGAGAGATAAACAGTTTGTTGGAAGCCTCTGTTTAGAGGCAGGAGTTCTGTCCGAGTTCTTTGAAAACATTTTACAATATTCCGCATTGATCATTAAGTTTGTAAACTCAACATTTTCAACTTTGGGACAAAGCTCAAAGATGGACCTAGAACAGGCCTTACCCTGGCTCCGGCCAGGTCTCTCCACGGAGGGCGTTGGACGTTCGAAGTCACTGGCAGTCCCATTCATGTAGTTTTGGGGTTTACCAAAACACCCGGTCAATGCGGTTTTTTTTGTCCTTTCTTTTCCTCCATTCACTATATCTCAAACCAATCAATTCACAATGGAGACAATTCTGATCATAATTGCAGCCCTGGCCGGGCTGGTAGTCGGAGGGCTGGTAACCAGCACGCTACTGAGAAAAGCCGTCGAAAAAAAGAGTGAACACATCCTGAAAGACGCCGAAGAAAAAGGCGAAATGATTAAAAGGGATAAAATCCTGCAGGCCAAAGAGAAATTCATCCAGTTAAAAGCCGATCACGAAAATCAGTTACAGGAAAAAAACAAAGAACTGCTTAAAAACGAAAACCGCGTAAAACAGAAAGAAGCTACCGTATCACAGAAATTTGAAGAACTTCAGCGGAAACAGAAAGAAACCGCGATCATCAAAGACAACCTCACAGCCCAGCTTGAACTGCTCAACAAACGTCAGGCTGAACTTGACAAAGCCATCAAACAACAGGTAGAGCAACTCGAAACCATTTCGGGAATGTCGGGCGAAGAGGCCAAAAACCTGCTGATTGAAACCCTGAAAGACGAAGCCAAAACCGAAGCCATGATCCACATCAAGGACATCGTGGAGGAAGCCAAGCTTACAGCCAACAACGAAGCCAAGAAAATCGTCATCGAGACCATTCAGCGTACCGCTGCCGAACATGCCATCGAAAACAGTGTTTCGGTATTCAACATCGAAAGCGAAGAGATCAAAGGCCGCATCATCGGACGCGAAGGCCGCAACATCCGCACCCTCGAGGCTCTCACCGGTGTAGAAATCATCATTGACGATTCGCCCGAAGCCATTATCCTTTCGGGATTTGATCCGGTTCGCCGTGAAATTGCCCGCCTCTCGCTGCATAAACTGGTCACCGATGGCCGCATTCACCCTGCCCGCATCGAAGAGGTGGTCGCCAAGGTGAAAAAACAGATCGAACAGGAAATCATAGAAACCGGAAAACGCACCACCATCGACCTCGGTATCCATGGACTGCATCCTGAGCTGATCCGCATGATCGGTAAAATGAAGTACCGTTCATCTTACGGACAGAACCTGCTGCAGCACTCCAAGGAAGTAGCCAACCTCTGCGCAACCATGGCTGCCGAACTCGGACTGAGTCCCAAAAAGGCCAAACGTGCCGGACTGCTCCACGACATCGGCAAGGTGCCCGACAACGAACCGGAACTGCCACACGCCATCCTGGGCATGAAGATCGCCGAACGCTACAAAGAGCCGGCCGATATCTGCAATGCCATTGGAGCCCACCACGATGAAATCGAAATGGAAAGCCTGATCGCACCCATTGTTCAGGTTTGCGACGCCATCTCGGGAGCCCGTCCAGGTGCCCGCCGCGAAGTAGTGGAAGCCTACATACAGCGCCTCAACCATCTCGAAGAGCTCGCCCTCTCCTATCCCGGCGTGGTGAAAACCTACGCCATTCAGGCCGGCCGCGAACTGAGGGTGATTGTAGGTGCCGACAAGGTATCTGACGACGATGCCAACAAGATCTCCTACGACCTGTCGAAGAAGATTCAGGATGAAATGACCTATCCCGGTCAGATCAAGATCACTGTGATCCGCGAAACCAGGGCCATCAGCTTCGCAAAATAGCTGAAACACATACTGAAAGAGCAGGGACACGAAGGTCGTGTCCCTGCTCTTTTTATCTGCAGCCAAGCCCGCTCTCCACCGGAATTGGCTTGCAACCTCAGGTGAATGCACAACTCATTCAACAATTTTGCAATATTTTGCACATCGCGTTGTGCATATTACATAAAAAGAGGCCAACTCCGGCATAGCGCGGATACCGGTTCCGGAATCCCGGCTGCCCGATTTCCCGGATTGCGCTGTTAAGAAACTGCCTGAATTTCAAGAATCCCCGTGCATAAGCCCGTCCTTCAGGGCGGGCACCTTAAGCAATGAAATAAAAATTCCTACCTTTCAGATGCCAGCCTGTCCAACAGCAAGACGTACAGGGAGGTTGTCTCATAAGTTAATACAGGCTTCGACTCCACTCAGACTGACATTTGATAATCAATCGATTG
>CALMDN010000556.1 GCA_937864935.1 uncultured Bacteroidales bacterium | reverse complement strand
ACAAGAGATCAGCTATTTTTCACCGTGAGGTTGAAGATTTTAATGGCTTGATATACACGTATATAAATACTGCAATGGTGTATTCGCAACTGAAAGATTATGTCAGATCAGAGGCAATGCTCGACTCTGCTATGGCGATTGCTTCAGAAATCAAATCGATGTCAAGACTGGCCAAAGTCTACAGTTCATATGCCTACCTGTACGGAAAAACCGGTAATTACCAGAAAGCCTACAATGCTTACAGAATACTCGACTCACTGAAAGATTCGATTTATTCTGAGAATATGAGCCGTAACACCGCAGAGATGCGCACCTTGTACGAAACGGAGAAGAAAGAATCCGAGATTGCCCTGCTTCAGAAGGAGAACCTCATCAATACCCTGGAAATTGACCGTCAGAAAAGCCGCAACCGCACCCAGATGATTATCGCAGCGTTGGTCTTATTGCTTTCAGCCTCAGCTTTCACCCTATGGTATGTCAGGTCGAAATACAGAATGCGGGTTGCCGCTGAACATGAAAAACGAATGATGCAGAAAGAAGCCTATACTGCCGTGGTGAATGCCGAGGAGAGTGAACGCAAACGCATTGCGATGGAACTTCACGACGGACTCGGGCAGTTGCTTTCAGCAGCCCGGCTGAATGTATCGGTTCTTGAAGATGTTGCCGGCAAGGATGATATGGAAGTGGTTACCAATGCGGAATCGCTCATTGATCAGGCAATCAACGATTTAAGAAATATCTCCCACAACCTGATGCCTTCAGCGCTGATCAGGCTTGGACTCATTGCTGCCCTTCAGGATATGGCAGCCAAGATCGATTCAGGAAAACAGGTGAAAGTTGAAGTAACCGCCTCCGGGATTGAGCAGCGCCTGCCTGAAGACTTTGAAATTGCCCTTTACCGGGTGGTACAGGAGGCAGTGAACAACATACTTAAACATGCCGGAGCAACCATCATCAGCATCAACCTCAACAAAGAAGGTGAATCACTTAAACTCAACATTTCAGACAACGGAAAAGGAATGCCGGAAAATGCGGTTAAAAACAGCAAAGGCATAGGCTGGGACGACATCCGCAGCAGGGTTTCGCTCTTTAACGGCAACATGGATCTTTATTCAAGGCCCGGGGCAGGAACACACATCAATATTAACTTCAGCAAACTGGCAATATGAGTGACGAGCAGAACAAGATCATAAAGGTACTGATTGCCGATGATCATCAGATGTTTATCGATGGATTGAAAGCCTTGCTCAAACGCGAAAAGAGCATTCAGATTACCGGAGAAGTCAGCAACGGGGCCGATGCCTATGAGTTTATCCGCCAACAGCCCCCCGACCTGCTCATCACCGACATCAGTATGCCCGGTATGTCGGGGGTTGAACTCACCCGACTGGTTAAGCTCAATTTTCCTGAAGTCAAAGTATTGGTTCTTTCCATGTACAACGACCGGGAAATCGTAAGCGAAATACTGATGTCGGAAGCAGAAGGCTATATCCTCAAGAATACCGGACGGCAGGAACTGCTCAATGCCATTCACCGTATTGCCGACAACAGCACCTATTACAGCAACGAAGTACTCAACATCATGATGACCCGCATGAAGAAGCAGAAAGCCATAGAGAAAAATACGGCCGTGCTTACTTCACGTGAAATCGAAATTGTGAAACTGATTATGGAAGAGTTCTCAAGCGAGGAGATCGCTGAGAAGCTCTTCATCAGTAAACGGACTGTTGATACACACCGGAAAAACATCATCCAGAAAACAAACACCCGGACACTGGTCGGGCTTATCAAATTCGCCATTGAAAACAGCCTGGTCGAATTCAATCAGTAGTATTACGTAGACAAAATACCTAAACTTCCGTATTACACTGTGTATTCCCTTGTGGTAGTTTTGTGAAAAACAGAAGCTGCCATGAAAAGTACCGAAGACAATTTCAAAATAACAGCGCGTGAAAAGCAGGTATTGAGTCTGGTTGCCCGTGAATTCAACACCACCGAGATTTCAGCCATGCTCAGCATCAGTGCCCGTACTGTTGAGACCCACCGCAAAAACATCCTGAGAAAAACCAATTCACGGTCACTCGTAGGACTGACCAAGCAGGCCATCAGGCTTGGTCTGCTGGAGGATTTCGTGTTTAAACCACAAAACTGACAGTGTTCTGCCTTCCTCTGATATTCAGAAAAGGCAATAAATTATCCTATACCCTCCGATCAGGTCAGCGGAAAGCATACCTAACAATACGTATAAAAATTACCGAGTAATAAGGAGTTCTGAACAAGGCAACTGACGCTAATTTTGTACAATACCGGAAGTCGGTTTAATCAACAAAGTATTCATCATTAAATTAACCAGTACACCATGAAAACAAGATTTCTCTCTTTGCTTTTTGCCTTCACTCTTTCCGTATTTATGTTCACATCGTGTGATAAAAAAGAAGATGAAACACCGGAAGACAACAACACGACCAACACTTTCAATTACAATGATGCTTTCGGGGTTCTGGTAGCCGTCAAGAGTGTTTCTTATACATCTGTCGGCGGATTTGAGGTCCCGGTTGAGGTAAATTCAGGATCGGCCTTTTTCCCGACCGATGCCGGCGCAACCACCTTTACCGATGCCGGAACAGTGACGCTCGAAGGGAAAAGCCTCAACAAAATTCAGAACAATATTTATTCTTACACCAACTACACCGATCCGCTAATACTGTCAGATATTGAATGGAGCGTAAGCGGTAGTGCAAGTGTACCGGCGTTTAACAAAGCTGTAAGCCGTCCGCTTCCGACTTTCAGCGGTTACTCAAGCCTGCCTGTTACCATCAGCAAGGCATCGGGAGTCAGTATCTCACTGGGATCAGCCGTTTATGCCGCTGACTCTGTGATCGTTATGATTACCAGTTCGAACGATGCTGTGTTAAAATCGGTGGCAGGTAATGTAAGCAGCGTAAACTTCTCAAGTGCTGATCTTTCAAAACTCGACAAAAGCAATGTTGGGTCCATCTCGGTAAGCCCTTACAATCTTACCACGGAAACCATCAGCGGCAAAAAATTCTATTTTGTGAATGAATCCAGTTATCTCAGAATGTCGGTCAACATCACCGACTAATTGGTAATGTGTTTTTCTATCATCGAAACGCCCTCCCACAAGGGCGTTTTTTTTTACCCGGACACAGGGTTTCTTTCAATTCCGGCTTGATTTGCGATCTCTTTTAATACCTTTACAACACAGAAAATCATTCAACGATCTGGACATACCAAACCACCGGTCTGTGACTAAAACAGCGCTGTTTTTCCTAGCTTTACTTATTTGTTCACTGGTCAGCAATGGCCTTGCTTCACAGGAAATTACAGGTCGTAAAAACCTCTTTGTCACTGTTTATGGGCCGGAGGAAGGATTACGGCAGAGTATGGTCAGCCAGGTACATCAGGATTCCCGCGGTTTGTTGTGGCTGGTTTCCGGCGACGGGCTGCACTGCTTCGACGGAAACCGGTTCACGGCATTCAGAATTCCCTTCAAAGGGGTATACAACAACAACGATAACATGATGAGGCGGATGGTGGAAACCAGTCCGGGGAAATTTACCATAGCCTCCTCCTCTTCATTGTTCAGTTTCAATTCCTGTTCAGGCAGATTCAACTTCATGCTGCGCGAAGTATCGGTTTACTTCGCCTTATTAAACATTACCATTGAAGGCAGAACATTGCTCTGGACCCTCAGCAGGAAATTCTTTCTTTCGGGAGAAGAGGACATTTCGCCGGTCAACCTCCGCTTCACGGATGATTTGAAACCACCTGTCAATTTTGTTCCTATCCAGGGAATGAATACCGGGGTCAACGATTTTATAATCCTGGGAAAGGATGGCATCATCACTACCCATCTCATGCAGGAAGGCCGGGAAACGGTCTACCAGAGCCGGTGGTTCAGTATTCCTGAATGCCGCGCTATTACCCGCGATCACGAAGGCAGGATTTATCTGCTGACCGGAGAAGGTTTGTATATTTTCCTTAAAAACGGCCAGCGACAAAAGCTGTTCACACTAAAACAGGGCCACACCGGAGGATTTCTGGCCGACAGCAAACAAAACATTTGGTTCTCCGATGTGGAAAACAAGAAACTCTATCTGTACAAGGATCGTGAGCTTCGCGCTGTTTCGCTGACGGTTCAAACCGGGAAGTATACCGACACCCTGAATTGCAGCATCAAACACATATTTGAGGACAAAGAACACAACCTTTGGTTCGGGACCGATGGCTTAGGTTTGCTGAAATATGATCCATCAAGAATCGTTTTCAGCAGAGCAGAAACAGGATTCACCAGGTGCCTGACCTCATTCGGCAACGACATCATTGCCGGAACCTACCACAACGGACTCTACCGGCTGTCGGCAGATCTCAGCAGTATTTCAAGAATTAAACCCGAACTGTTCGGTAACGACGATTACATCCTTGATCTGGCAACCGACCCTTACCATCATTTGTGGATCGTGAGCCGTAAAGGCCTGGTGGTTCTTGATAAGGATATGGATATTGTTTTCCGGAAGGCTTTTGATAACCTCAATTCCGGATTTATCTTTCAGACAGATTCTACCCTTTGCCTGCAGAGTGATACAAGCCTGTATGTCTTTTCTGCAAGAAACAAGCCAGCTCTCATCTCCCGTCAAAGCTTTATTGCAGTTAATTCGATGTTGTGGCATAAAGGAATACGTTGGACCGGAACACCCATCGGGCTGAACTACAAAAAATGCTGGCCTGGTGAAATGTTTCCCGGAACAAACATCGGGGGAAAATGGATTTCTTCTAGTGAAGTCTATAACCTCAGGGTCATCGGAAGCGAAATCTGGGCAGCGACCGGTAATGGAATTCAGGTATTTACCAGTCAGGGTGTGCCCCTGAATATATACCCGGCATTGGCAGAACTGAAGAATGAAACCATTTACGAACTACTGACCGACGAACTTGGAAGAACCTGGTATTCAGGAATACAGGGAATTGGTTATCTATCTCCGGACCGGAATAAACTTGTAAAATTTACCGTCAATAACAACATGCAGGCTTATGAATACAACCAGAAAGCTGCCTGCACAGGGCAAGAGGGATGGCTTTATTTTGGAGGGATTAACGGAGTGAATGGGATTAATCCTGATTTACCGGTAAACAACCTTGTATCAGCCGAAGTTAAACTCTTCTCACTGATTGTTTCAGACACCGCCTATACAAAAGGGATTCCGGATGAAAGCCCGGAACTTGTGATCAGCCGGAAAATGCCCCACATTGGCGGCAGTGTTTTTACAACCGATTACCCTGATCCGAAAAACCGTGCCTTTTCGTTTTTACTTGAAGGTTATCAGCAAAACTGGACCAAACCGGTAAGCGACCCCTCGTTTACCTACCGCAACCTGCCTCCCGGTCACTATCGTTTGCTGGTAATTTATTCCAATCCTTCCAAAGTTTCGGGCAACCCAATTGAATTGCTCAGATTTGAGATAAAACCAGCCTTCTGGCAGACAATCTGGTTTCTGATGCTGATGCTGATCCTGGTGGTAAGCATTACCATTTATGTAGTTAAAAGGATTCAGGCAATCAGGTTCAGCAACAGGATCAGAGCCCTTGAACAGGAACATGCCCTGGAGAAAGAAAGGCTGAGGATTTCGCAGGATATGCACGATGAAATCGGGGCCAGCCTGACAAGAATCTCCATACTGAGCGAACTGGCAATGAAAGAATCATCCAATTACACTGATACAAGCGGAACCGTGAGTAAAATTGCAGAAATTTCGGGCAATGCCGTTGATGAGCTGAGTGAAATCATCTGGGCCATGAATCCGAAAAACGATAGCCTCGATTCGTTTGTCGCCTATGTGCGCCGATACACATACACCTACCTCGAAGAAACGGGAATCGTGGTTCAATTCCATTTCCCGGATGAGATCCCGTCAGTTCCGATGTCATCAGAATTAAGGCGCAACCTGTTTCTTACCCTTAAGGAGGGGCTTCACAACATCGTGAAACATGCTGCAGCCAGCTGCGTTACCCTCTCCCTGAAAGTCACCAACAAGAGCCCGGAACTGACCCTGAAGGACAACGGACATGGATTTGATCCCGATGCAGCAGGCAAATCAGGCAACGGACTCACCAATATGAAAAAACGGATTGAGGCCTGTGGGGGTACCTATAAACTGATCAGTTCACCTGGCAATGGAACCACAATCTGCTTCAGTGTATCGCTGTGAACACGAAGTTTCACACAAAAAGGTGACAACATTTTGCGTGTCAGTAGCTTAACTTTGTACACATTAATCTCATCCTTCCCATGTCTGAAGAAATCAAGGTAATTATTGTTGAAGACGACCACCAGGTAAGAGAAGGCCTTCGTCAGCTCATCAGCGGATCGGACGGATACAACTGTGTTGCAGCCTGCTCATCTGCAGAAGAAGCCCTGGGTCAGATTGCCGGTCATCACCCGGCAGTGGTGCTCATGGATATCAACCTGCCCGGCATGAATGGCATTGAGTGCGTGGTTTGCATAAAAAACTCATGGCCCGATATTCAGGTGATGATGCTTACCGTTTTCGACAATACCGATGAAATCTTTAAATCTCTGACTGCAGGTGCTACCGGCTATCTGCTGAAGAAAACACCTCCTGCAAAATTACTGGAAGCGATTACGGAACTGGTAAACGGAGGTTCTCCCATGAGCGGAGAGATTGCCCGAAAGGTTGTACAGACTTTCGCCAGTCCGGTTCGGCATTCACTCCCCGATTCAAACCTCACTGTCAGGGAAGAAGAAATCCTGAGCTACCTGTCGAAAGGATATCTGTACAAGGAGATTGCCGTTGAGCTCTTCATCAGCATAGAAACCGTCAGAACCCATATTCGTAAGATCTATCAGAAACTCCAGGTCAGAACCCGGACAGAGGCTCTGCTGAAGTGTATGAAAGCATAAGCTACCAATGACTGATTTAACTAACGTCCACAGTATGTTTGATTTAGCAAAACACTGATTGCGCGCGCCTGCCCTGTCTGCATGGGCAAACAGCCTGCCCTGTCTGCCTGTAGCATACAGGCAGACAGGGCAGGTGCGCGCAAACGGCTTATTACTGATAAATGGTGCAACCTCTGTCATCTGCCCGTTACGCACAATTTTTTTGAGTGAACCCTCAGAATTTCAAACCTGCTGTTCGTCAGACTGGTGCATTAGTAAAGAAATCCGAGGCCATTCTTCTACTTGCCTCAATCACATTCTGAAGCCTGTAAATTACCTGAACCTGAAGGTCCGATTCCAATCCCGTCAACGTTGGCGCCCCCTTCGCTAACCATCATACTATTGCGATCAACAGATTTCCAACCAATCAGCAATTTACCTTCTTTACTTACGATCATAACAACTTTAACGATTCAGAAGCAGATGATCCGGCTTAAGATTATTCTGTCTGAATGGCCAGCCGGAAGTGATCATTCCATGGATATCCTGTTGAAACAATATCACATCAAAGGGTGATTGACAGCCCTTCTATTCAATACGACCTTTGTTCGTAACAAGAAAAAAGGATCATGAAAAGAAAATTACATCAGCTTCTCGCTTTGTCACTGTTTCTTCCGGCAGTTTTATCAGCCCAGATTACCATTACATCCGATGATCTGCCAACCATCGGACTGCAGGTTATTACCGCTGTTGATGATGTTACGCAGATTTCACCCGGCAATCCGGGTCTGAACCAGGTATGGGATTTTTCGAACCTCTTGCCCACAAAGTACGACACCCTGCTTTATCTTCCGATGGATGGCAAACCAAACGCCGGGGCTTACCCGGGAGCAGAAATGGCGATAAAGCACCTCAATGGAGATATGCAGATTGACTATGATTACGAATATGTCAGATATTCACCTGAAGGATTAAGGTATGTGGGAGATGAAGACCTTGTGACCATTTTCGGAGATTACAAAATGGCTATCCACATTGCAACATCCCCCAATCCCATGCAGCTGAAACTTCCATTCACTTACGGAGACACCTATACCCAGAATTCTGTCTACGACTGGACCCTGGCTGTCAGAAATGCAGGGGTCACTACCGATTCAACACGGCAGATCAGCCACATGACCATTACCACACTGGGCGATGCCAGTGGCATTATGATGACACCATACGAATCGTTTCAGGCACTGAGGGTAAAAGTAGATGTAGTTTCCCAGGATTCAGTATTTACCTGGTCAAACGGAGCCTGGGTCTTCAGCAGTGCCGAAGTTTCCGAGTTTTCGAACTACTGGTGGTACACCAACGATTATTACGAAGTCGGATACTACAACCTTGATGATGTGAAAGGCAGCACCTTTAAATTTTTCAAATCTGAAACAGTGGTCGGCAACTCCTACATAGCATCTGACATAGGGCTTAAGATATACCCGAACCCTGCATCTTCTCAACTCAATATTTCAGCTGATGCACGTTTTACCTATGCTGAAGTACTTGATGCAAGTGGTCGGGTGGTTTTGTCATCAGATTATCAGCCATTTATTAATGTTGAATCATTAAATCCCGGGCTGTATATTCTCCGTTTGCATGAAGGCAATAAGGTGGTCAGCACCAGGTTTGTAAAACAATAGACAGATTTCATCTTCAGATTTTCATTAGATCATTAACCCTAAAAAAGCAAATCATGAAAAACCTGCTTCTTCTGCCTGCCATTCTTCTGTTTCTGCTGGCTTTCGCCTGTAATCCGGTAAAAGAAGAAAAATCAACGCTTCAGACAACCGACACGCTATATCAGCAATGGGTTGATGCCTGGAATGCTCAGGATATTGATGCCATTGCCAGCCAGTTTTCACCGGATGGAATCGTAATCACCGACACCGCCCTGATCGGCCTGGATGCTTTGAAGTCAGGATTTATTGAACCAGCGGCCCCCATGCTGAGCAATCTTGCCTGCAAGAAAATAACTGAAGCCTTCAGCAGCACGCTTGCATTTCAATCTGGTTCCTATACACATGACTGGATAAAAGGTGACTCACTGGTGGGTCAGGCAAGCGGCTACTATTCCATCTTCTGGAAGAAAACCGGTGAAGGTTCATGGAAAATTTCAGCATTTCAAACCAACTGATGATGGAATGTTAACTGTGGTTAACATTCTTCCTCTGATTCAGCATTCATAGCATGAGGCAATCATCATCCTCTAATTATTATGGACAAGATTTAAAGCATTACGGTGATGAAAGAAAGACTGAAATTCATTTTTGCTGCAACGGTGCTTTGCAGTACCATGTTCCTGACCACAACTTCCTGCAACAGCAGTGACGATTCAGACGAGACTCAGCAATCCACCTATTTTTTCAAATGTAAAATAAACGGAGCAAACTTTGAGGTAACCACCCACCTGTCCGATTTCGATGGAACAAACGCCAACATAGGAGGTCAGCAGGTTGATCCGGCAGATCAACGTATTTCGCTGATCAACCTGTTTGCCGGCAACCTGGCTTCCTCAGGGGCAGGCACCTTTACTCCGGGTTCAACAACCGAAGCCCTTTTCCGTGATGTGAACGGCACAAACTATTATTACCAGAGCGGTTCATTTGAAATTACGGATTTCAATGCAGCAAACAGTACCGTGAGAGGAGGCTTTTCTTCAATTACCTTCTCATCCGGGGCTGAAACCCTGGTGGCGACTGAAGGGTCCTTTTATGTGTATATGTTTCAGTGAGAACCTGCATTCAGGTCGGTTATGAAACATCTCCGACCTGCAAACGATGAAACCCTGAAAAACTAATTAAAAACATCCTGAAATAATCACATCATGTACCAAGAGTATTCGTCGTTCATCCCATAAGATTCATACAATTATCCTATCCTGACCAGACTTATTTTTACCCACAACAATTACACTGAGCAGGAGAATCAGTACAAAACAGATTCTCCTGCTCTTTTCTTTAACTCTTTTGGAGTTCAGAGTGTGATCCCCATCTTTTTCATCAGGAAGGTGGCATTCATGTTCCGGGCAATGCCTGGTTTCAGTTTATAATCAAAGTGCAGTTCATCGCCTGCGATCTCCGCTTCAAAACTGTAATTTACCACATGTCCTGGAAATGCCTGTGCCAGGGTTCCCAGTTCAAGATCGTGGGTAGCAATACAACCCGAAGCATTCAGGCCGATCAGTTGTGTCAGCAGGGCCTTGGATCCTGACTGCTTATCGGCTGAATTGGTACCTTTCAGAATCTCATCAAGATACACGTACAGCGCCTCGCCCCGGTTAAGCCTGTCGATGATCTCTTTTAGCCTGAGCAGTTCAGCGTAGAAATAAGATTGGCTGGCGCTCAGCGAATCCGTTGTTCTCAGACTGGTAAAAAGGCCTGCAGGATAACACGAAAAGGATTCCGCACAAACCGGAGCACCAGCCAGAGCAAGTACCAGGTTGACCCCGATGGTACGAAGGTAGGTACTTTTACCAGCCATATTTGCCCCGGTAATGATGTTAAAACTGCCTTCCCCGGCAACTGAAATCACATTGTTGACCCTCAGGGATGATGGGATCAGCGGGTGGCCGGCACCGGTAGCCTGTATGGCCAGCTTCTCCCCATTGATTTCAGGAAAAATAAAATCAGGGTTTACAAAGGCGAACGATGCAAGCCCGGATAGGGCTTCAGCATCTGCCAGCACGCCAAACCAAACCGGAAAATCAGTGCTGTGCGACTGCTGCCATTTCTCAAGTCGTATCATTTGTCTGATGTCCCACAAAAGCAGAAAATTGAGGGCCAGACCTGCCAATATATTCAGCCGGGTATCCAGAGATGCGGTGATGCGGCCCAGCCTGCTGATCTGCTCACTGGCTTTGTTTCCGGTGGTTTTCAGCTTTGAAGCGATTCCAGTGAAGAAAGCACTCTTTAAATCTGCATCTTCTATCATACTGAACCGGGCCGCATATTTCTCAAGCAGTTCAACTTTCCGCGAAAGCATGGCATGCCTGGCACTGATCAGCCTTGTGTAAAATCCGGTAACAATCAGGGGAAGCAGGAGGAAAATCATAAAAACCTGAATGCTGATGAGCCCTGCAGCAAGTGTTACTACAGATGTAATTGAAAGAAGGGGTATCAGGGCAATGGCAAGCCTGAATACCGGCTTGTCAAACTCGGGTTTTGTATGCAGCCACGACAACAGGTTCTCAATATCCTGCTTCTGCTCATCTGCCACCAGCCCCAGGGCCCTGAATCTCAGCCGCCACTCAGCAAGCCGTGACAATTCATCCACCGCCTCCTGCCGGTTGAGGATTTCATCTTTCTCAAGAAGGGGTTTCAATAACCACCTAGCGAGCATACGCTTCCCTGCATGGGTTGTACACCGGTTCACCAGCTGAAATACCGAATGCTCACCGAATATGTCCAGATCGGTTGCAAAGGGGTGCGCTGGATCGGAAAAATCCGGGCTCCCATCGAAACACCGGTAGTTTCCGCCCGATGCCGACAATTCAGCCTCAACAGATTCAATGTAAGCAAAGTTAAGCTTCTGCCTGGCCTTCAGTTTTTCGTTATACGCTACCAGAACAATGAAAAGTATCATGCAGATCACAAAGGGGATCCACCAGACAGTCGAGACTGAAAAAGCTATCACTGCGAAACCAGCCGAAAAAAGAAAAGTGGCTATACGTCCGTAAATAAAATACCGCAACTGCCGGTTGTGCCAGTCGCGGAGATGAATGGCCTCAAGCAGCAGTTTTTCAAGCAGGTCCCTGTTATTCTCTTTACTCACTTTCCCAGGTTTTGAAAGGCTGCTTCGAAAGGTTGGAATTCAGGTACCTGGGTTGTCCGGTTACTTCACGTCCAACCCATTCAGGTATTGGGAAAGTCTCGGATTCTGAGGTCACTTCAATCTCTGCAATAACAAGCCCGGCATTGTCACCGAGAAACTCATCCACCTCCCAGGTATATCCTTCAAAATCTACCTTATACCGCATTTTCTCGATCAAAGGGCCTATGCAAAGTTCATCGAGCATTTGTGCAGCATCTGTTGAAGGTATTTCAAACTCAAACTCCTTCCGGGTGAGGGTAGATATTCTTGATTTAATGGTGATGTAGCCTTTTTCAGCCACTGTTCTCACCCTGATGATCTTGTCGGGCATTGCAGCCAGGTATCCTTGTCGGTAAAATACCGGTTCGGCCAGTGATCTGTAGGCAAATGAGTTTACAAGAAATTTATGCTCTATTTCAAGATTCATAGTTCGCTGAATGCTGTCTCAGAAATCAGAGACAAAGAAAAAAGACAGGGCCCGGAAGGTCGCGGGCCCTGCAAAGAAGCTCATTTAATTAACGGTGTTCACTTCAACAGGCATGTTGGTTTGTTCTGCGCCGGTCTTCACCCTGGTTTTCGGGGCAATGGTCAGTTCTTTGATGATATTGCCGGCACCGGCATATTTATCCACAATAAAGAGTACATAGCGGATGTCAACACTGATGGTGCGCTGAAGTTCCGGTTCGAACGCGATATCGCCGCTCATGGCTTCCCAGTTGCCGTCGAATGCCAGGCCAATCAGTTCACCTTTACCATTCAGTACAGGGCTTCCCGAGTTGCCCCCGGTAATATCGGTTGTCGACAGGAAGGCAACAGGCATCACACCATCGGCCATAGCATACGGTCCGAAATCCTTCTTTTCATAAAGTTCCTTCAGTTTTGCCGGAACCACAAATTCCCAGTTGTCGGGATCTTCTTTTTCCATCACCCCTTTCAGCGTGGTGTAGTAATTATAATGAACGGCATCCGCGGGAATGTAGTCGAGAATGGATCCGTAGGTAAGCCTCATGGTTGAGTTGGCATTGGGATAGAATTTCCGTCCGGGTTGCATTTCGCGCAAACCTGCCACAAAAAGCCTGTTTCCACGCTCCAGCATTTCATTGGAGGCTTCCATGAGCTTCTGATTTTCACGGTATTTTTCAACCATAACTTTCATCAGGTTGTAGGCCGGATCCTTTTCCAGTGCCTTAAGCGAAGGTTTGGCAAGGAAAGCATTCACTTTCATCTGGTCGGCGAATACTGATTTCCTGAAAATATGATCGGCCAGTTTACCAAAATCGCCTTTAAACTTAGCCACCATGTCGCGGAAAGCTACCGGCTGCTGCTCAACAGGAACATTCTGGAAATACATCTCAAGCATGGCTTTCAGCAGCTTATAATCTGTCGGCTGATTGTAATTTTTAAAATGCTTTTCAGCACTCTTGCCAAGGCTCTCCTTCATTTTGGCAATCTTTTCTGCAGAAGGTTGTTCAGCCTTCAGTTCGTTACCCAAAGAACTGAACGACTGTGCCAGCGACATGATTTCTGCTCCCCGTATTACCGATTCAATAAAGTACCAGCGCTGAAGGGTATATTGTTCCATTACTTTGTAGGCGGCTTCAATATCTGAAAGAGCAGATCCATACTTGTCCTTTCTGTCGGCAGAAGCATTTAGCCATGCTGCAAATTCAGCTTCAATCTTCTGCTTGTCGTCGAGCACTTTCAGCCTTTTCAGGCCGCGGGTCTGGCCGATAAAGTATTTCCAGTAGTTGGAAGTCTGTGCGTATTTCGACGAATATTTGATTCCTACCTCACGGTTGGCGTCCATGTCTTCACGCATGATAGCGAGTTTCCGCTCCCTGATCTTCACAATGGTAGGGTTGCTGGTTTCGATCGCCAGCTTCACACCCCAGGAGGTAAGATACCGGTCGGTACTGCCCGGGTAACCCATAATCATGGCAAAATCACCTTTTTCGTAGCCATTGAGGGAAACGGGCAGGTGGTGTTTCGGTTTGAGCGGAACATTGGCTTTTGAATAATCGGCAGGTTTACCGTCAGCACTGGCATATACCCTGAACATTGAAAAATCACCGGTATGGCGCGGCCACATCCAGTTGTCGGTATCAGCTCCGAACTTGCCGATGGAGGAAGGTGGTGCTCCTACCAGTCGTACATCACGAAATACCTCATAAACAAACAGATAGAACTCGTTTCCATTGAAAAATGAGGCTACACGCGCCTCATATCCTGTGCCTTTGGTAGCATCGTTCTGTATTGTTTTCGAGAGCTCGGCAATCTTCGCACTGCGTTCTGCTTCAGTCATACTGGCCGTAAGCTGGCTCAGGATATTCAGCGTAACGTCTTCAATCCTGACCAGGAACCTTGCGGTTAAACCTTCGTTGGGCAGCTCCTCGCTGAGGTTCATGGCCCAGAATCCATCAGCAAGATAATCATGCTCTACGGTACTGTGCGACTGGATTGAACCGTAACCGCAATGGTGATTGGTGAGTACCAGGCCCTGGCTGCTGATCATTTCACCTGTACAGCCATTGCCAAACTGAATGATGGCATCCTTCAGACTCGAATGGTTGATGCTGTAGATCTCCTCCGGTGTAAGTTTCAGCCCCTCTTTCTGCATGTCAACATAGTTGAGGCGTTCTACCAGAAGTGGCAGCCACATACCTTCATCAGCCCGCGAAAAACCGGTGATGAGGACAAAAAATAAAATCAGTATTCGTTTCATATCAGTGGTTTATTGGTTTTTAAACAAATTTTTCTCCCTTTTCAATCATCACATCGTTTACAAACTGTCTGATCTGCTGCTCGTCACTCTTACGGCACACCAGCAGGATTCCATCGTCTTCAACAACAATGTAATCGTCCAGTCCCTGAAGCACCACCAGTTTGTCTTTCGGCATGTTCACAATGCAGTTGTTGCTGTTGTACATCAACACATTCTGTCCTACCACGGCATTCTGATATTGGTCTTTCCTGCGCGTTTCATACAATGACCCCCATGTTCCGAGATCGCTCCAGCCAAAATCCGAAGAAAGTACATACACGTTATCTGCCTTTTCCATAACACCATAATCAATAGAAATGCTTTTGCACACCGAGTAGGTCTGCTGTATAAAAGCCGCTTCTCCGGGGGTGTTGTAGAGGCCTGATCCGGCTTTGAAAAGCTGGCTTACTTCCGCCAGGTACCTGTCGAAGGCCGCCATGATGGTCTTGAGCTTCCAGATGAAAATCCCTGAATTCCACAGGAAATCTCCACTGCTTAAAAACTGCTTCGCCATTTCAAGCTGCGGCTTTTCGGTAAAGGTTTTCACTTTTTTAATCCGGCTGTCAGCAGCATATCCGGTTGATTCATCAAACTGAATATAACCATAACCGGTGTCGGGACGGCTGGGTTGTATTCCCAGGGTCAGCAGCCAGGGGTTCTTTTCCGAGGCTTCCAGAGCGGCAGTAATTACTTCAGTGAAAACATCCTCCTTCAGGATGATGTGATCCGAAGGAGCGACAACCACATTGGCTTCTGGATTGAGTTCAAAGATGCGGGCATTGGCATACGCAATACAAGGTGCGGTATTGCGCCTTGAAGGTTCGCAGAGTACCTGAGAATCCTGAAGTTCAGGCAACTGCTCCAAAACCTGACGTTTATATATCTCATTGGTCACAATGAAAACATTCTCCGCCGGACAAACCTTGCGGAAGCGGTTGAAAGTGGATTGTATGAGGGTCTCGCCGGTACCCAGAATATCGATAAACTGTTTCGGGTGGTTTTGCCTGCTCATGGGCCAGAAACGGGCACCAATACCACCGGCCATGATAATACAATAGTTGTTTTTGTTCATAATTCCGGGTTGATTTAAGTTAAGGGCAGGTTTATGGTGGTGAATCCCTGCCTTGATTAATACTCTGTCGGATCCGTTTCCTGTTTGACAGGAATTACCGGAGCCAACGGGCTGAAAAGATATACCCTTCTGTTGCTGAGGCATTCACACCGGTAACGCTTTCTCAGCTTTGCTCCCCGCTTGAACAGACGACCATCAGGAAGTGCGAATATAGCATTGTCAGGGAGTTCGCTGATCAGTGTGGCGGCAATATCCTCATCAAATACCCTCAGTGCCTCGGCCAGAGCAATATTCGAAGTGCTTGATGCCGAAGGATTGATGAGATACCTGCGAAAAGCCTCTTTCAGGTTCTCCGGCAATACTCCGGATTCCAGAAAAGGCTTTGCCAGCTCACGGTAAGCCTGCTTCCAGGCTTCGCCATGTGGCTGCTGACG
>CALMDN010000555.1 GCA_937864935.1 uncultured Bacteroidales bacterium | reverse complement strand
TTTATAGAAATGGCGATTTCAAATTGGTTTCCGACCCCAGCGGGGTCGAATGTTTCTTTATTCCAACCTATGGGATTCGCGTTAGCCCTCTTGCGTTAACCAAAGGCATCTCAAGCTCTAAAAACCTGCTGATCCCTTTCAAACATCTGCTATCTTTCCTTTAAAGCCGGCTTCCAATTGTTCCAGGGCTTTCTGCAGGGTCGCCCGGGGGCAGGCCAGGTTCATCCGCATGTAGCCTTCGCCTCCCGGACCGAACTGCGGGCCTTCGTTCAGTCCCAGACCGGCTTTCTCAATCACAAAGGTTTTCAGCTCGTGTTGATTCATTCCGGTTGCACTGAAATCAAGCCAGGCCATGTAGGTGGCTTCCGGACGGATAACCTTTACCTGCGGCAGCCTTTTATCTGCGAAATCCATCAGCAGCCGGATATTTCCATCAATGTAATCCAGCAATTGTTCCAGCCAGGCATCGCCATGGGTATAGGCTGCTTCCGAAGCGATATTCCCGAACAGGTTGCCCATTTCAATGTGCAGGGCATCGAGCACCTTACGGAACTTCTTCATGAGCAAAGGGTTGCTGATGATCACAGAGGAGGTGGCCATGCCTGCCAGGTTGAAGGTTTTGCTCGGAGCAACCATGGTAACGGTATTGGCAGCCGTTTCGGGTGAAAGTCCAGCCAGCACCGTGTGCCTGTAGCCCCGGTTTACCAGGTCGCTATGGATCTCATCCGATACCATCAGAACCCCATACCGGTTGCACAGGTCAGCCAGCTTCCTGAGTTCCTCTCTTGTCCAGGCATTGCCGCCCGGGTTGTGGGGGTTGCTCAGGATAATCATGGCGGCCCCTTCACGGCAGTGTTTTTCCAGATCTTCAAAATCCATGCGATAGCGTCCGTTTTCCATAATAAGCTGATTGTAAACCAGTTTGCGGCCATGCTTCTTTACCGCATCGAAAAACGGAAAATAGACCGGCGGCTGCACAATGATGCGGTCGCGGCGCTGTGAAAAGGCCAGTACCGCCATGTTGACAGCCGGGACGATGCCTGGAGAGAAAGCGATCCACTGACGATCCACTGCCCACTGATGCCGTCGCATAAGCCATGCGGTAAGGGAGGTGAAATAGGAATCCGGCCGTATGGAATACCCGAGAACCTCATGCTCCGCCCTTTTGCGGATGGCATCCATGATAAAATCAGGGGTGCGGAAATCCATATCGGCTACCCACATGGGGAGTACCTCTTCCGTCCCGAAAAAGAGATTCCGCAGATCGTATTTTACACAGGCTGTATTGCTGCGATCGGTAATTTCATCGAAATTGTATTTCATAAGCGCCGGTTTGTCCATCAGCGGCAAAAGTAAGGATTCTGCTGGTATCCCGCAGAGAATCCCTCCAGACCCTTTGTGAACGATCTTGAAAAAAGCGAACTGATTAATTTATAAAACAATCAGCCTGACGCAGATGTAAACAGAAGATTCTTATTTTTGGAGAAGCTGACAGGAGGAAATATGCCAACGAAACGAATCCTTGTACTATTCATGATGCTGGTCTGCGGGCTGGCCCTTAGTGCCCAGCGCCGTATGGTGGCTGAGTGGGAACCAGCCTTCGGAACCCTCATCCGCTGGCCCCTGGGGATTCCGGGTGAGTTGGTGGCTGAGCTGGCCCTGCACGATTCGCTCTATGTGCTGGTCGAAAATCCCGGACAACAGGCCCAGGCAACAGCTACCTTTCAGTCCTATGGGGTAAATATGAACCATTGCCGGTTTGTGGAAGCCGACACTTACTCGCACTGGACCCGCGACTGGGGCCCGCATTATGTATTTGATGAGAACGGCCATGCCGGCATCGCCGACCCCCTCTTCGATGGCTATCCCTGGGTGCCCGGCTGCAACGGCAACAAGGCCGCAGCCTCTCCGGGAAGCATCCTCGGTTATGAAGAGGACGATGCCGTGAATGCAGCCCTTGCCGATGTTTTTAACCTGCCGCTGATTGAGTTCCCGGCTTACCTCACCGGTGGAAATATCATGACCGACGGGCAGGGTCTGGCCTATTCAACGCAGCAGATGCTCGATGAGAGTGAAGCCTTTTGCAACCAGACCTGTTTTATGGCCAATGCCGCCGGCTTGCTGGGACTTACGGATTATTCCATTGCCTCAAATCCGGAAGTGTATGGTATTCAGCATATTGATTGTTATGCCAAGCTGCTGGATGAGGAAACCCTACTGGTAAAAAAGGTACCTGCGGGCCATCCTGAATATGAATGTGTGGAGAATCTGGCCAACTTTTTCAGGGATCAGACCACTTGTTACGAACGCAGTTATGCTGTGCACAGGATCTTCTGCCCGGTAATCACCGGTGATGAAGTGCCGGCATACACCAATTCGCTGATCCTGAATCACAAAGTATTGGTTCCCCTGTTTGGGATTCCGGAGGATGAACAAGCCCTGCAAACTTACCGCGATCTGATGCCCGGTTACCAGGTGCTGGGCTTTACCGGAAGCTGGTACTATTACGATGCCCTGCATTGCCGCACCATGGGTATCTTTGATGCTGAAATGCTTTACTTGCGGCACAAAACACCGAAACTTGCCGCAGCCGGCGTTTCGCACCGGTTAACGGTGCGTGTGACGGATTACAGTCAGGCCGGACTGGTGAGCGACAGCCTGTTCCTTTACTGGAAGCCTGAAGGATTGT
>CALMDN010000554.1 GCA_937864935.1 uncultured Bacteroidales bacterium | reverse complement strand
ATCTACCTGGATGCATTTTTACCAAAGAATGGCGAATCGGTGAGTTCACTCGCCGGATTGATTGAAAGCACTCTGCCCGAAGACAGCAACAGACTGACCATAGGCAGTGGCCTCATTGTGAGCGAAAACAGAAAAACAAGCCTCTTCAGACCTGAAATTGCAGACATTCTCTTCTATCATGATTGTAATAAGTCAGACAGAGAATTTGCTCACAGAAACCTGAGCCGCCAGGCTTTTGCACCGCTTGGTACGCCTGTGAATGTTACCGACAGCATATATGGAGCAATTCCCAAGTATTTCATTTTATGCACAGAAAGTAAAGACCTTGACAAATCATTGTTGCCCGAAAGGGTAAAATGTGAAAAAGTCATCAGGTTGAAATCCGGCCATTCTCCTTTCTTTTCAAAACCCCGCAAATTGACAAAAATCCTGACTCGCATATAGCGACCGTTCTGGCAGAAGCTTCCAGCCGTATCAGGTGCCTGTTCAACAGTATATTGCAGGAAATTGATTCCAAATTGTCCGGATGTCGATGACTGACATTAACTTTGCATTATGCTGCATTCAACCCGTGGAATCGTATTTCATACCATTCGCTACTCCGATACCAGTGCCGTGGTGAAGATCTATACCGAAGAATTCGGGATGATGTCTTTTCTGGTCAAAGGGCTCTATGGCAGAAAATCAAAACTCCGCGCTGCCATGTTCGGCCACCTGACCCTGCTCGATCTGGTTGTTGAAAGGCAGGAGCGTCGCCAGATGCATTACATCAGGGAAGTTATACCCGACCATTCTGTACCCGACTGGAGCGAAAGCATGTCGAAAAGTGCCATCGTTCTTTACATGAACGAGTTATTGCATAAGTGCATCCGCGAGGAAGAAAGCAACCGGCCATTGTTTGCATTCCTGGTGTCGGTTCTGCAGAAACTTACCCTACCCGGGATTTCACTGCAGGCATTTCACCTGTTGTTTATGCTTAAACTGACAGCTTACCTGGGCTTTGCCCCGCGCCTGGCCAAAACAGACGCCGGTAGTTTTTTCGATATGGAGGAAGGCCTGTTTCTCGATTCTGAACCTCTCCACCGGTATTACATAACAGGACCTGCAGCCACTGCCCTCGAAAATCTTCAACTAATTGATTTTGAAGGTTTGAATACGTTCAGAATTTCACCAGATGTCAGAAATGAACTGCTGGAACGCCTGCTGGAATATTACCGTCTCCACATCCCTGAACTGGGTGAAATGAAGTCAGTGAAAGTACTGCAGGAATTGCTGGCCTGAAGAAAAACAGCTTTATTCCGGCTCCTTCCAGTCACCGTTTTCTTTGATCAGCGCAATCAGGGCCTGAGGTGCTTCCGTTTCCGGAATGCCTTTGCTGACGGGCTCTTTGCCTTTATACAGGTTTACTTTTCCGTTGCCGGCACCGATATATCCGTAATCTGCATCAGCCATCTCTCCCGGACCGTTTACGATGCAGCCCATTACTGCTATTTTCAGGCCACTCAGATGGGCGGTAAGTGCCTTCACGGTTTTCAGGGCTTCCTGAATGTTGAACAGGGTTCTGCCGCATGACGGACAGGCAATAAACTCGGTACGGCTGATTCGCATACGGGTAGCCTGCAATAGCCTGAATCCGTTATCCACGGCCTCCTGATCCGGCAGTATCCCGGCTTCAATGCAAATGCCGTTTCCTATGCCATCAATAAGCAGATTGCCCGGGTTCAGACCGGTTTCGGTAAGGAGTGCTTCTTTTCCGGCTACCGGCAGGCTGCTTTTCAGAATCAGAGGATTCGGCAATCCATCCTGCTGCATGGAAGCGGCCAGTCTTCGCAGCATCGGGGCGCCTCCTTCGGCAAGAACCATAATGCCCGGCAATTCAGCCAATATCCGGTTAATTCGCTCCGGATCTGCGGCAAAAGCCTGCTCTGTTACCAGCAGAAAGGCTGCCGGAGAGCACAGGGCCGGGTTGATTTCCGGACTGGCTTCACCGGCATATACCGGTTTTTGTTCAGGATGATCGGCACGGTATATCTGGGTGCCTTTTTTGAGGTATACAGCAGCAGGTTTTCTGTTAGTTGTGCCGGTATCGTGCCGGGTTGTTCCGATACCTGGTTCGCTGTCAACCAACAGGTCGGGCCTTATCTGCCTGATTGTTTGTCCACCGGCGCTGGTGAACTGAAACCGTTCAACGATGGCTCTCGCTACCGGGATTTCATTTTCAGGCTCCTCTGTTAGCGATACACGGATGGTGTCACCGATACCACGGGCCAGCAATGCCCCGATTCCGGCAACCGACTTCAGCCTTCCATCCTCCCCGTCACCGGCTTCAGTGACCCCAAGGTGCAGCGGGTAGTTCAGCCCCTCAAGGCTCAGCTGTTCCGCAAGCAGACGGTACGCTGCCACCATTACCCGCACATTGCTCGATTTCATTGAAAGTACCAGGTTGTGAAAGCCCCATTGGTGACAAATGCGGGTGAACTCCAGGGCCGATTGCACCATTCCTTCAGGGGTGTCGCCATAACGGCTCACAATACGCTGACTCAATGATCCATGGTTGGTGCCGATGCGGATGGCAGTTCCGTATTCCTTGCATACTCTGAGCAACGGCAGAAGCTTTGCAGCGGTTTTGTCCAGCTCAGCCTGATATTCAGCCTCTGTATACTCAATCCGGCCTGCTGTCCGGTTGTCGGTGTAGTTGCCCGGGTTGATGCGTACCTTTTCCACCAGCCTTGCCGCCATTTCGGCTGCCGCAGGATTAAAATGTATATCGGCAATCAGGGGTACATCATATCCCTGTTTTCTGAGTGCTGACCTGATCTCTTTCAGGTGGGCCGCTTCTTTCAGCCCTGGGGCGGTTATCCTCACCAGTTCACAGCCAGCCCGGATCATTCTGATCGCCTGATCCACCGTTGCACCGGTGTCGAGGGTCCGGGTACTGGTCATCGACTGCAACCTGAGGGGAAAGTTCCCTCCGAGTTGAAGGTTGCCGATGGTAACAATTTTTGACGTGTACATCGCTGTCTGTTTGATGAATAACACCCTGCAAAAGTAAGATGTTTGACCGGCAGTGCCGAAAGATCGGCTGGTTTTTAATAAATCCATTAGTTTTGCAGGCTGTAAGAAACGCTTTCACCTATAGAGAAATTTTTCCATGACTCCAGCCCTTTTTCCTGTCCGGCTTCAGTTCTGCAGCCTTTCAAGCGGCAGCAGCGGAAACTGCTATTTCGCCGGCAGCAGCGAAGAGGGTATTCTCATTGATGCCGGCATCAGTGCACGCAGAATACGAAAAACACTCGAAGAAATCGGCGTCGGACTGGAGCGGATCAGGGGCATATTTATCACCCACGACCACATCGACCACATCAGTGCCCTCACCATCCTGACAAAGAAATACAGAATTCCTGTCTTTTGCACGGAAGGCACCTGGAAAGGCATTCTGCGCAACCGGGCTACATTCGATCTCGATCAGTCAATGTTCGGAGGGGCCGTGAATGGCGCTCCGCTGCACATTGCCGGACTCACCGTGGAATCGTTTCCCGTTTCTCACGATGCCCATGAAGCTGTCGGCTATCACATCTCGAACGCATCAAAAAGCATAACCATTGCTACCGATCTCGGGATTATCGGAGAACATGCTGCCAGATACCTGAAAAAGGCCGATGTCATGGTGATTGAGTCGAATTACGACGAGGAGATGCTCATGAAAGGCAGGTATCCCGACCAGCTGAAGTACCGCGTACACGGCAACCTGGGGCACATGTGCAATGCGCATACCGCTGAATTCATCGCCGGCAGCTACCACAAGGGCGTCTCACATATCCTGCTCTGCCACCTCAGCGCCGAGAACAACACACCGGCAAAAGCACTGGAAACACTGTCATCGGTGCTCAGTGCAAGAGGGGTAGAATTGCATCCCCACACTGAAATTCACACCCTGCCCCGAGGGGCCAGATCTCAGCTGTTCGTGATCGAGAGCTGATACCACCTTCCTGTCTTCTTTTCAGGATGATTTACTGGTTACGGATCACCCCTAGCGCTCTCAAACGGGCCGTTTTAATGGCCTGCCACACAATGGTCAGTATCGCAAGCGCAATGGTGAGCAATGATGTCAGCAGAAATAGCCAGGGCGACACGGAAACAGCATAGCTGAACTGACCCAGCCAGCGAACCATGGCCGGGCAAACCAGATCAGACCTGAACATGAAAGGTGATCTGTTTCGTAAGAAGCAACGGGTTTCAGCGGGCTGCTGTTTCAGAAGCAGACAACTGTTGGGACACTTATCCCGCTCATTGTGACCTCTTCCCGGTAAGGTAAAGCTGCGTGCTTTGTCGCAGAGCAAAGTACCTCCGGCTTTCAGCTATTTCAAAATCCGTATCTTTGCCGAAAATTTGAAATTATGATTACTGAACTGAGCGAGCAGGAAGCCATCAGGCGTGAATCGCTTAAAGAACTTGAAAAAGCCGGCATCAATCCCTATCCTGCCGAAGCATTTGATGTGAATGTAACCACCGCTGAGATACTCGCAGCCTACCCTGCCGACAACAGCCTGTTTCAGGAGATCAGCATTGCCGGAAGAATCATGACCCGCAGAATCATGGGAGCCGCCTCTTTTGTCGATCTCCAGGATGCTACAGGGCGGATTCAGCTATACATCAAACGGGATGAAATCTGCCCGGGTGAAGACAAATCCCTTTACAATACCGTTTTCAAACGGCTGCTGGATATCGGCGACATCATCGGAGTTACCGGTTACGTGTTTATTACGCAGATGGGCGAAACCTCCATTCATGTGAAATCGTTGAAGCTGCTGAGTAAATCACTGCGCGTGTTGCCTGTGGTGAAGGAAAAGGATGATCAGGTTTTCGACGCCTTCAGCGATCCCGAAGCCCGTTACCGCCAGCGTTATGTCGACCTGATTGTGAACCCTGAGGTCAGGGATGTGTTTGTGAAGAGAAGCCGGATCATCAACACCATGCGCTCGTTTTTCAACGAAAAGGGTTACCTTGAAGTGGAGACCCCGATACTGCAGCCCATCCCCGGAGGGGCAGCAGCAAGGCCTTTCATTACCCACCACAATGCCCTGGATATTCCGCTTTACCTGAGGATTGCGAATGAGCTCTATCTGAAGAAACTGATTGTTGGCGGCTTTGATGGAGTGTATGAATTTGCCAAGGATTTCCGCAACGAAGGCATGGACCGCACCCACAATCCTGAATTCACCGTGCTTGAGATCTACGTGGCCTACAAGGATTACTTCTGGATGATGGATTTTACCGAACAGATGCTTGAAAGGGTTGCCCTCGCGCTTCATGCAAGGACAACAGTTCAGGTAGGTGACCGGACCATAGATTTTAAGGCCCCCTTCAGACGGCTTACCATGTCGGATGCCATTAAGGAATACGCCGGGGTGGACATTTCCGGAAAAACGGAAGACGAAATCCGGGGATTCTGCAAATTACTCAACATAGAAACCACCCCTTCGATGGGCAAGGGAAAACTCATCGATGCCATTTTCGGGGAAAAGTGCGAGGAGCACCTGATTCAGCCAACCTTCATCACGGATTATCCGATTGAAATGTCGCCCCTGTGCAAACGTCACCGCTCCGACCCTGAACTTACAGAGCGGTTTGAGCTTTTTGTGAATGGCAAGGAGCTCTGCAATGCCTATTCTGAGCTCAATGATCCCATCGACCAGCTGGATCGTTTTCAGCAACAGCTTGAGCTTTCGAAAAAGGGCGACGATGAAGCCATGTTTATTGATATGGATTTTGTACGTGCCCTGGAATACGGGATGCCAACCTGCTCGGGCATGGGCATCGGCATCGACCGCCTGACAATGTTTATGACCAATCAGCCTTCCATTCAGGATGTTTTGTTCTTCCCGCAGATGAGGCCGGAGAAAAAGGCAACGCCGGCCGGTGATGCAGATGAAGCTTTTCTGGCTGCCGGGGTTCCGGAAGCCTGGATTGCAGTCCTGCGCAAATACGGTTTTAAATCTGTAGCCGAACTCAAAGCCGCCAATCCCAACAAGTTGCTCAACGACCTGGGAGGCCTGCGGAAAAAGATGAAACTCGAGGTTCCTGCCCTGAAACTGGAAGAGATCCAGGCATGGGTAAACTCCTGATCCTAAACTTTTTTCTGTTTTTGTCCGTCATAGGAAACTGCACCTTTTTTTTCAGCAGAGAAAGGATGTTGCCTTGTCGAAAATCCTGTCAAACTGAAGGTTGGTTTCTTCACCGTTTCCTGCCACCGGGAAAGGGTTTTCGTGCGTATAGGCAAAGGGGAAATCCAGTATTTCATACGACGACTTGTTCAGAAAACCCTCTAATCCTGAAGGATGAATGACTGTATCCTTTCTGAGTCCGATGGCATAAATCCGTTGGGCCATCTTCTCAAACTTGTTTTTTCTCCAGCCGTCAGCAGTGCTGTTGGTCAGCATCGCCCTGAAAGCCCTCCCTGCCGGTGAACTGCTGAGACAATGCCCCAACAGCCCTTCGGTTCTGGTTGTTTTTTCGGCTCCGTCAAGATAAAACCTGTTGAGGGAAGCAAATGCTTCCTCGTTCATGATGTGCTTCGATACCCCGTTCATTTTGCTGAATGGCGCGCCGCCACAAAACATAAACAGTCTGGAGTTACCCAGCAGGTCTTCCCCATGGTTGAGGAACAATATCTGCGAAAGGAAAGCCCCGATGGAATAAGCAAAAATATCCGTCTGTGTATTCTTGTCGAGGAAGGGATGTTTTCCCAGCTGAATCCCGGTGATCAGTCTGCTCAGATCATCGTGGCTCTGTTTGCCCGATTTGTAAAACCGCAACGGATCGGCGGTCAGCCTGAGGCTCAGGGCTATGTTGGCAAATGAGGTAGAGTCATTCTCTTTGAGGTTGATGCGGTTTCTATTCATCAGTGCTGTCATCAGCCTGGGATTGCTCCACGATTCGGGTGAGCGGTTCATGTGAAATGAAATGGGAAAGAGGATCACCGGACGGTTCAGTGCAGAAGCCAGTCTGACTGCCCAGGGCAGGTATTTGTTCCAGCTTTTTTCATTCAAACCATGCAGCAGGAGGATAACCCGCTTGAACCGGGTACTGCCCGCAGGTGAAATCATGTTATACTCAAAATGCAGGTTCTCGGGTATCCGGGCGTCGTCCGGCATTCCGGGTATAACGGGTCCGGATTCAGGGAAGGGAACCTCAGGCATCTCCGGATAAACAGAGGTAAAAGGATGCCTGCTGATCCGGAGTTGCATCCCCTGAATGGGCATTTCGTCTGAGCGAACAGCCGGCATCTGATGGAGCAGCCTGGTTAGGGTGGTGTAGTTCATTGGAGCAATCTTTCTGCAAAGGAAATACGCAGACGATCCTCAGCCAAATTAATGGGTTTCAGGCCGGAATTCAGGGATGAATCGTCCTGCAGAGGGGCAGATTTCTGTATTCAGGGGTGAAATCAGGGAGCCCTTCCGGCATACTTCATGGGGGGCGGGGCATTTTATGCCGTATCTTTGCAATCCTGTTCAAAGGTTTTGCAATGTTTGATCTCCAGAAACAAATTCCATCCTACCTGCTCGAAAAGCGGAACATTGTAAAGCTCATCCTTTTCACGGCAGCTTTTGCACTGGTGTTTATCAATGTATATGCACCTTTCGGGGTGGATGTGTGGTTTAATGTTACCCGATGGACACTGCTGCTTTATTCAAGCATCATTACCCTTACCGGCGTTCTGGTGGTTGTGGTCAGCCGCATCATCATGTACCACTCACGCCATCGTTACCGTATCCGGCTCTGGCAATACCTGGTGTGGGTGATGGCAGAAGTATTCTTCATGGGTCTTTTCTACAGCCTTTACCAGAAGCTGATTCTGAACGATCTCCGGTTCCTGCCCGACCTGATGGTAACCTCGGTGCAGAATACCGCCCTTGTGCTGCTGCTGCCTTACTCGGTGTTGTGGCTCTATTTTTCCTGGGCCGAAAACAAGCGGAGGCTTGAAGCCATGTCTGTAATGCCTGATGCGGCACTTCCCAAATCCATGATTCATTTTACCGATGAAA
>CALMDN010000553.1 GCA_937864935.1 uncultured Bacteroidales bacterium | reverse complement strand
CAAAGCGATCTGTTATGCTGCCTATACTGCTGAGAACACCCTCTGCGCAGGGGCCATCGTTGTTTTCAGTCATCGTAAGGCTATATTCCTCTTTTCCGCGACCAATGAAGCCGCCAGACAAAACTCTGCCATGTTCCTGTTGATTGACCATTTTATTCAGGACCTTGCCGGGAATCATCTTACGCTCGATTTCGAAGGCTCGAATGACCCCAACCTTGCAAGATTCTATAAAAGTTTCGGATCCGTAAGGGTCAATTACCCCGGGCTTCGGATAAACCGGCTGCCTTATCCGGCAAAACTTATCAGTTCCGTATATAAGCAAATAAAGAAACTGTTGTTAAGCATAAGATAAAAAAAAAGGAGCCCTGAGGCTCCATATTGAACAATGTGTTGTTTCTTGTTACTGATTTGACTGCTTCTGGAAGGCATCAAAATCGAAATGCAGGGTAAACCTCAGGGTATTGGCCAACGGATTGTTGTTGCTGTCAGTAGGAATAAGGTAGGAGAAATCGAGCCCGAAAACGTTGTATCTCAAACCAGCCCCTAGTGTAAAGAACTTACGGTTACCCTTGGTCCTGTCTTCGTAGAAATAACCTCCTCTGATCGCAAACTGCTTGTCGTACCAGTATTCGACTCCAGCGCCGATGGCTACTTCCCTCATCTCTTCACTGAACCCGCCCGGGGCATCAAAAAATGACTGAAACATTCCTCCGGCGACTGAGACATCGTTGTCCTTTCCTTTTGCAATGACCAGGTTTCCATTGTCATCCACAATGTTTTCACCGTTTTCATCAACAGCATAAATCGGAGGGGTTGGAATCAGCAGTTTGTTGAAATCCACCATAAAGGTGATTCTGTTGAAATCGTCCACATCCAGGGTAAGTGACGGACCAAGCCTCAGGTTGGTCGGAATAAAATCCCTCTCGGTATTGTCGTCAGAATAGGATATTTTCGCACCTATGTTGCTAATGTTGATTCCCCAGGCAAAATATCCTTCCATATTCTTTAACGTAACATCGCGCTGTGAATATATGGCAATGTCGGATGCAATGGTGTTGCCGGGTTTTGTGGAGGCTCCGTCACCCGAGGAGATTCCCTGGGTAAGATTGGAATGAATATACCTTGCAGAAATAGCTCCCGAAATATTCTTGGTCAGTTTCCTTGAATAGGCAGCACTCAGGGCAAACTCATTGGGCCTGTAATTACCGATGGGATCACCGACAATATCTGTAAAGGCAATGTCTCCGAGTGAAAAGAAAAGCAAGGAACCGGAAACCACCTGATCGTTTTTGAGTTTTTTGTATCCGGTAAGGTAGGCGAGGTTAATATCGCTTACCAATGCCCTTAACCAGGGGCTATAGGAAAGAGAGAAACCCATATCTCCCTCAATATAGGTGTATTTGGCAGGATTCCAGTGCAAGGAATTGGCATCAGGCGCTGATGACACCCCGACTTCACCCATCCCGCCTGAACGGGCATCTGGTCCTATCTGCAGAAATGGCACTGCAGTTGTGATGGTGTTAATATCTTGACCGATGTAGGTGGTACTCTGTGAAAAGCCTTTCACTGAAATGGCAAAAACCCCGGAAATCAAAGCAATCCGGATCAGGGAATTCATCCGCATAAATCGAAAGTTAATTAAAATGTGCAAAGTTATTGATCTTTTACTTCTATTTTGCAATAAAAACGGATAACATACAACATTATTGCCTCAAAGTCGTAAAACTTAGCCAGCCGAATAATAACATAAAAATACAAAGATTATTGTTTGTCATCCGGATTCGTTCAAATAATAACACAAATCTGCGCAAGATGTTCTGAGATGCCGGTAAACAACGGTTCAGAACAGCTCAATAAATGAAGAAATCACCGCTGACCAGACAATCACTGAAAGACTCAGCCATGCAAGAAGATTTTTCCGGGATGAATAGTATTTTATTGCAAGGAAGGTCCCCAAAGGTATTGAAAGAATAATGGGTGTCAGAATGATGATCCCCGCCATCCCGTATTTACTCCTGATTTTTATGATCATCCTGTTGCGTTTTGTAAATTTTCTGCGCTGTCTCACCCTCGTCCTGACAATACGGCTATGCCCTGAAAGCTGTCTTAAGTGCAAAAGCTGACGGACAAGTAATGGTTTCACAGCCTGATAAGCTTTCAGAAGACTCTTACTGAGAAAGAAAAAGAACAAAACCCCGAGAATCCCACCGGCTGCGGTATTCAGGAATGTTTGCAGGTAGCTGTAGCCCAATAGTGTTGACAAGGGTATCGCCACCATCAGCTTCACAGCGCTCAGCAAAAGAATTGTGATTTGTTTAAGTAAAATGCCTTCAGCAATCATCGTTTCAGGAGTAGCACATGTACAACAAGTTATTGATTAATCAGATTAAACCGGAAAGGTAATCGCCTTGATGACAATCAGATCAAATTTAACAACAATCAAATCAGAGGTTTGTTGTATCATTTGGCCAGCAATTAATTTTTTATAGTTTTTAATCAAGCAGGGAGCCAACATCAGATCATTCTTCAGAATCAGATAAAAGCTACCTTTGAATAAACCAATTACCCTGATAAAAATGAGGTTATCACGCCTGCTCCTGCTTTATTTACTTATTACTGCATATCAGTCACTTTACGGACAGCAAAGCTATCCGCTTGATTATTTTACATCACCTGTTGAAATACCCATAAGCCTTTCAGGCAGTTTCGCTGAACTGCGGTCAAACCACTTTCATTCAGGCATCGACATCAAAACAGGCGGTGAAGAAGGCCTTCCTGTGTTTGCAACTGCGGAAGGCACCATATCACGAATTAAGGTTTCCTCCGCAGGATATGGAAAAGCAATTTACATTGACCACCCGAACGGGTACACCACCGTTTATGCACACCTGCAGAAATTTAACCCGGAGCTGGAACGCTGGGTTAAAGCAGAACAATACAGACTACAAAAATCGGAAGCAGACTTCTTTCCTGCGAGAGGAGTACTCTCAGTCGGAAAAGGAGATACCCTGGCATTTTCAGGAAATTCGGGCTCTTCAGAAGGTCCGCATCTGCATTTTGAGATCAGGGAAACCAAATCTGAAAAGCCGGTTGATCCATTGTTGTTCGGGTTCCCGGTAGATGATTATGTGAGGCCGGTAATTGAGGGACTTAAGCTTTTTCCCGAGGAGCCACATACAACCGTCAACGGGAAACACCTGACTCTCCAACCCGACCTCGCCGGCTGGGGCCCAGTTTACAGGCTGAAGAAGAACGAGCCCATAGAAGTAGCCGGAAAGTTTTCGCTGGGCCTTCTGGTCTATGATTATCAGAACGATAAAGTTCATAAGAACGGTGTCAGCCAGTTTGAAGTCTTCCTTGATTCTGTTCTTGTTTTCCATTGGCAGGCGACCTCTTTTGCCTTCAGTGAAACCCGCTACATTAACAGTTTTATCGATTATGCTGCATACAAATCGGCCGGAGAAAGATTCATGCGTACCAGGGTTGATCCCAATAACAGACTCAGCCTGTATACAACGTTGGTTTCTCAGGGTATCTTTTCTGTACAGCCTGATTCGATCTGCTCATTGAAACTGGTTGTAAAAGATTCTTACCTGAATGAATCGGTCCTGCGTTTTGAAATTAAAGGCGCCAGGCCCGGGAGCCAGCCGGCGCAGACAAAGCCATTGCTTCCTGTTTTCAGTTACCGCAAGGATAATGTGTTTGAAAAAGGCAATTTCAGGCTTACCGTTTCCGGCAATAGTCTTTACAATGATGTTGAATTCAGTTTTGCCGAATCTGAACAGCTTGCCACCACATTGTCACCGGTATATTCAGTACACAACCCGTTTACACCATTGCATGATTATGCTGTAATTGAAATAACCGTTGACCCTGAAATCAGAATTCCCGGGAAAAATCTGCTGCTTGCACGACTGCACAAAGGAAGAAAACCCATGTATGCAGGAGGACAATATGAAGATGGCCGGTTAAAAGCATCTGTCAGGGAGTTCGGCGATTATGCCCTGATGGCTGATACCACGGCACCGGAAATTATCTCAGAAGCAGTTGGTGACATGATTCCGGTGAACAATCGTTCTATGATCAGCTTCACCATCCGTGATGATCTGTCGGGCATCAGGTATTATAATGCTTTTCTCAACAATCAATGGATTGTGCTGGAATATGATGCAAAGAACAACCGTTTGACCTATGTTTTTGACCATTTACTTCAGGCAGGAGAAAACTCCCTTAGGTTGATTGTTGAAGATCAATGCGGCAATGTAGCCACCTTTTCTGCGCTGCTGATCAACTGAGCATTCCCGTAAGAATATGCCAGAACTCATAAACGGTACAATATTACTTCAGATTCAGCTCCCCGGGTTACTGTCACTTGGCTCCTGATTTTCAGGATTTAATCCGGGGTTCTTTGCTGAAGCATTGTCTGACGAGGCGATCTCACAGTAATCTTCAATCATTTTCATTGTTCGCTCTGTATTGCGCATCATCATTTCGGAGACTTTTTTATAAAGATGGATCATTTCTTCACCGGAGTTGATGATGGAATTCCAGTTAAAGAGATCGATGAACCAATTATAGTAGGCCGTCTGGAGCTGAGCCAGGTTAGCCCTGCTTTTCTGGAGATCGAGCGGGGGTTTCGTAATGAAATAGGCAATAAGGTCTGCGACACCCAGCCCTGCAAAGGCAATCGGCAACAAGGATTCACCTTTAAACCATGCGAAAACAACGGCAGCCAGGATGAGCAGAATACCGACATAAAATGCCACGGTATACATGACCATGGCAGTATTGAAGCCCCTTTTTATCTGGTCGAGCGAATTGATGAGACCATTTTTAAAACTATCTGAAGTAAGTTCTGTTGATCGCAGCTGATTGACTGCAAAATGCTCAAGCTGATCGCGGTATTTTTGCGACGACAGGGGGCTGAACTGGAGTTTGGCTACCGACTCCTGAAGTTGTTTAATCTGACTCACATGAGGGTCGTAGGCAATTATTCTGGTAAGCAGAACATCAAGCATCCTGATCTCTTCCTGATCGTGAATCCCCTTGCGGTTGAGTTCCCCTAAAAAATCAGTCCTGAGTATATCGCGGAATTCAGGTTCATTCATCGCCTGAACAACGACCGTCATGATTCTGTCTGTGTCCATTTTATTTTAATTTTAAGTTTGTTACATAACTCAAAGTTAACAAAAAACGACAGAGTAAACAACAATGCTTCTGCATTGTACGATCAGGTTGCGAAAAAAAACAAGAGAAAGCCTTTTCGGATTCGGGGGAAGGTTCAGACTTTAACGAGAAATTCCGGGCCAATGGTAACAAGGATTCCCTGGCCGATTTCGCCCAAACGTACCAGAACCTTTTTGCTGCCCCGGTATTCAACCAGCTCACCCCTCAGGCCTATCAAAGGGCCTGCATGAACTTCAATGGATTGTCCGGGCAGTATTCTGTCGTGGGTTACCTCAAGTTCTACCCCCTGCCCAAGCAAAAGTTTGACTGCCTCAATCTGAGAATCGGGTATGGGAACCGCGCGGCGCTCAAAAGTTATAAAACGCAATATCCCTTCCGTCTGAATCACCTTGTTGTATGCAGATGGATCAATCCGAACAAAAATGTAGGATTTTATCAGGGGTTCATTTACCCATTTCATGCGATCGCTCCACTTACGGCGGGTTTTCTGCAAAGGCAGATAGCACTCAATTTCAGATTGCTTTAACCGCTCGTTGACAGCCTTCTCGGCCCTGGGCTTGGTATAACAGGCAAACCAGCGGAGTATCAGTGGTTCCGGGTTGTTCTGAGAGGTTTCCTTAACATCCATTGTAAACAGGATTTTCAGTTACAAAGATAAAGAGTTGCAACACAAGAACCAGACTGACTGATCATGCTTTAATAAAACAGGAGAGAATAACCGGGGAAAAGACCTGCTCAAAATGCGAAGCCAATCAGTTATATTATTGAAATACAACTGGTTTAATGATGGAGTGAAAATATATCAGTAAGTTTTTCGGAAGACACGATGCCATGCACAACAATAAATTCCGTTGAGTGCTCCAGGGGCATTTCTGTTAGCTCAAAACTTTCGATGGTGCATAATTCCGGGCCCCGTCTGCACCAGCTTATAAAATCGGGTAATTTATCTGTTTCACCCTCTGCCTCAATCATTACTGCATGATCGATGTACATCGCTTTCCCGGAAATACCGGTGGCATTTGCAATTTCAAAAGCCTGATTCCGGAAACCTACCCTTTGAACATTTCCTGTGATATAAATCTGGTACCTTTTTCTCATAATTCTCCCATTGCTGCAACAGCTCAGAATTTTCAAAACCTTTTATCATTTTCAGTGGCAAAGATAGTGATAAAACCAGAAAATAAAATGCATTTATCCATATATGTTACTTCGTATGCAATTTACATGTTAAAATGATTCTCATACGCTAAAAACTATTTAATAAACAGTTAGACTGCATTCGCCTGATTCATAGTAATATGCGTATTTATTTTAATATTTACATCAAAATTGAGGCTATTATTTAAAAAGATATGCTCTCTGACAATGGAAAATTCAATAAATAATGAGGTGAATCAGACAGTCTTACGAACGGAGGGCATAGTCAAGCATGGCACGATACACCCCTACCCATCCAACCCATCGCTTTTGCTCTGAAAATGATTCATTGTGCCAGAGACTGATAAAAGTCCCTCCAACAGCTCTGACTTCATCAACCAGAGGTTCGATGGTCGCCATGGCTTCTCCGGCTTCGAGTTTAAGATAATCGCGCAACGTACCTTCCATGAGAGCAAACGGGTGCAGCGTCAGATCGGTAATTGTTTCCGAATCCAGATCATACCACTTGAAAGGTGAACATATTCCGGCCCTGAAACCCGGCTGACCGGCAAACCCCATGGTGTAATCATCGGTAATATCCAGGTTGATCAGGTTCCTGTAGGTTTCAGGAAAAGAAAGCATAAGAAAATGCTGACGGCTTTCAGTGATTTCCGCCTTAACTACCTGTCCCAATCCTGCAATCTCCCTTGCCAGTAAGGCAGGGACTTTGTTGGAGGCATACGATGGATGTATTCCAACGTGGGCATAGTCAGCCAGGGATTTGATAAGGATCTGAAACCTGTCGTTGTTTACTGGTATGTTTTTATCATTGAGGCCATAGTCAGCGAAAAGTATAAAGAAACGGGGTTTAAGATTATACTTCTGATGAATCTCATGCATCAGCCCAAAAGTATCAAAAGGATCTCTTTCCAGCCCCAGCAAGACCTTTGATCGCATTTTCATTTCGGAAAAATCTGCTTTTCTCAGATCTTTAAAATATCCGCCGATTGTTCTGATCAGCCCCTTGTTCCGATAAGCCCAGGCGGCATCAATATCTATCGTAGGTTCAAACCTGAATACAGCTGATCTGAATTTCAGGTCCGGGGATATCCCTGCGAGTAAATTTTTCAGGGAAAGCGCCCAGCGGTTAACAACCGCAACCTTCAGAAAACCATGTTGATAAGCGATACAGGATGCGGGTGCAATGCGACCGTGTTCATCGCGGATATACGGAAGATATTCCTCGTAACGGCTGACCATATAAAATGCAGCAGCAAACAGATCAAAAGGCAGGGGCGACAACCGGCTGTATACCGGAAAGAAAGCCTTTGAGCCTTCAAAATCAATAAATTTAAGCTGGTGGCTGTTTATGCCTTTCTCAGCCAACAAGCCGCAGGGAACTATGATCAGTTCGCTTCCCTCAGCAAGCTGCTGATTGTGATAGCAGATTCTTGCGCCATCATGCTTCTGATATTCCTGCACATCGTCGGTAATTCTGATTTTGATGCCCAACAAATCACCAAGGACAAGCTGAGCGATATAGCGCAGCCTGTTGGTTATTTTCTGGCTGTAAATCAGAACTTCCGGTTTCATCGTCAGGTTAGTTACATTGTTTTTTGAACAGGTCACTTTTTCATATAAAAAGTCAGCAGGAGAATCCACAGTGACGAACGCTATTCATACCTGAGTGATTCAACAGGGTCGAGCTTGGCAGCCCTTGTGGCGGGAATGATGCCCGAAAGCACTGCCACACCAAAACATAAGGCTACACCAAGTAAAATCCATGCCCAGGGGATGATAAATCCGGAACCGATTAAAAAAGAGAGCACATTCCCTATCGATATTCCGAAAATGATCCCGACGATGCCACCGATCTGCCCGATCACCACCGCTTCAGTAAGAAACTGGTTCCGGATGGTTCTCCTGTTGGCCCCTAAGGCCATGCGCACCCCGATTTCGCGGGTTCTTTCCGTAACTGAGACCAGCATGATGTTCATCAGACCAATGGCGGCACCGATGAGTGTAATAATTCCGATGATGGTTGCTGCGTAACGAAGGTACTTGAGGTTATCAAAGAGCATTTCCGACAGGTTATCGCTCTTAGCCAGATCGAAGCTGTCTTCCTCTTCCGGCCTTACCTTCCGGATTACCCTGAACAAGCCGGTTGCTTCACCGATGGCTGCATCCAGCGTTGTCGGATCAGCAGCCATAACATTGATTGAAAACGACATACCCGGTCGTGAAAATGCCTGTTTGACATTGGTAATGGGAAGAATACAGATGTTGTCGGGATTAAAACCGAGGCTTGAGCCCTTTTCTTTAAGCACCCCGATGACCCTGTACTTTCCTGATCCGATGCTGACGATCCGGTCGACCGGGTTTAATCCGTTACCAAAGAGTTTGTTAACCAGAGCGGCGCCGAGG
>CALMDN010000552.1 GCA_937864935.1 uncultured Bacteroidales bacterium | reverse complement strand
AATTTCTAATTTCTAATTTCTAACCTCCAATCTCTGTAAGAGGTATGAGGTACGAAGGTCCAGCTGAGATTTTACATTCCAATACAGGTATCCGATCACAGACCATATCTGAATTCCATATAAAAGTAACGTCGCGTCTTTGCGCCTGTCACGCGAATGCGGGGTCCTTGCCTGCCTGACTGAATGCTCAGGCAGACAGGCGTGATAAGATATCCGCAATCTATGTCTGACCGTCGTCAGAACAGGCAGGTGAAATCCGATATCCCAATAATCAGTTCTCTGCGCCCTTGCGCCCATGCCTGCTCTGTCTGCTTGACGCAGTCAGGTCAGACAGGCGTGAACTCATATGATCACAAATCAATGGAAGTACTCTGCATCCGGAAATTAGATTTGGGTTTCTTTATGTAAAAGAATCAAAAAAAACCTCTTTCCACACTGGATATTTTGCTGTGGAATCCTTACCTTCGGGAAGTCTAAGTTCCTGTGATGGTCGATGGATAGAATGCTTGTTGAAAGGGCTTTACAATGATTGGTTCTGGTGGAAAGATCTGTTATAATTCATTAAAAATCAGATGGTATGAAAAACCCATGGTTCCGTAAAGTATTGGGCGGATTGAGTTTTACCTCAGCCCTGTTCATTTTTCAGGCCTGTTATGGCTCACCTCAGGATATAGAACCGGATGTGCATCTGGAAGGAAAAGTGGTTTCGGGCACTACCGGACTTCCCATCAAAGGCATACGGGTAGTGATTGATGGTCACGACCAGTACGATACCACCAACGACAGCGGGGCTTTCTCGATGTACACCTATTTTGCCAACTCTTATAAGCTGCTTTTTCAGGACATCGATTCCTCAGAAAACGGGACCTTCACCCCTTCCGATACCATCATCCCCGGGGATAACGATTACGCCTATGTCAACATCAGGCTGAATCCGGCTAAATGACCGGATGGTTAAAAAAAAGACTGTTCCGTGGGTTCAGGCGTTATGAAACCCGGCGCCATGAGCTGAACTATCTATTCTGGGAATGTACCACCCGATGTAACCTCAATTGTCTGCATTGCGGTAGCGACTGTGCCAAAAGCAGCCTCCACCCGGACATGCCTTCCGGTGATTTTATAAAAGTTCTTCATGGAATCAGACAGCATGGACATAACCTCATGGTGGTGATCACCGGCGGGGAACCTTTGCTGCGAAAGGATCTGGAATCCACCGGAAGGGAGATCAGGAAGCTCGGGATGCGCTGGGGCATTGTCAGCAACGGATTGCTGTATACTGCAAAACGGCAGAATACGCTGCTCAACGCCGGCATGGGAGCCCTCACCCTGAGTCTTGACGGCCTTGAAAGCAACCACAACTGGCTGCGCAACCACAAAAACAGTTTCAGCCAGGTAAGCAGGGCAATCGCGCTGGCTGCGAACCATCCACGGCTGAATTTTGATGTGGTAACCTGTGTAAATCAGCGAAACATTGAAGAATTGCCGGCCATGCTGGATTTCCTGACCCGGATGAATGTAAAAGCCTGGCGGCTGTTTACCATCGCCCCCATCGGAAGAGCCATTCAGCATCCTGAGTTACAACTGAAACCCGCACAGATGAAGACACTGATGGCGTTTATTGCTGCTACCAGGGAAAACAGCAAAACGGATATAAAATTCAGCTGCGAAGGGTATACAGGACCCTGGGAATACAAAGTCAGGGATACCGGATTCTTCTGCAGAGCAGGCATCAACATAGGGTCAGTACTGATCGACGGATCAATCTCAGCCTGTCCGAACATTGACCGGAGCTTTGTCCAGGGAAACATCTACCGTGATGACTTTTCCGACATCTGGGAAAACAGGTTCCATGATTTCAGAAACCGGGAATGGGCCAGAAAAAGCAGCTGCGGAGCCTGCTCCGACTTCAGAGATTGCCAGGGCAGCGGGTTGCACCTGTGGCATGGCGAACAAGACGAAGTTCTGGTTTGCCATGCCGGAATGCTGAAGGAACCAATGACAGCGGAAGCCAATCCGTCCTGACAATGCCGGTCTTAAGTCATCCCGCAAGCCCCTTTCCGGCTGAATACTCCAGGCGTTCCGAACTTGCTGAAGCAGAATTGAATCGTTAAATCCTGACAAAAAGACCTACCTTTGCAGCCCCCTGGCCCATGGGGCTTTTCGTTTCAATTAATAAATACCTGATGATCAATGTTTCTAACCTCAGTATCCAGTTTGGAAAAAGGATACTGTTTCAGGATGTTAACCTGAACTTCACTGCCGGCAACTGTTACGGCATTATTGGCGCCAACGGAGCCGGCAAATCAACTTTTCTGAAAATTCTCTCCGGAGAAGTCGAGAATACCAAGGGAACCATCAGCATGGTGCCGGGTGAACGCATGTCGGTTCTCAGGCAGAACCATGCTGAATTTGACAATCATGAGGTGCTGGTTACCGTACTTATGGGACACGCCGAACTCTGGCAGGTGATGAATGAGAAGGATGCCCTGTATGCGAAAACTGAGTTCACTGAAGTAGATGGTCACAAAGCCTCAGAGCTTGAAGAGAAATTTGCTGAAATGAACGGCTGGAATGCCGAGAGTGAGGCAGCCAGTCTGCTGAGTGGTCTGGGCATACGCGAAGAACTGCATCATGCACTGCTCCGTGACCTTGAAGGCAAGGACAAGGTTAAGGTATTGCTGGCACAGGCCCTGTTTGGCCGACCCGATAACCTTCTGCTGGATGAGCCCACCAACGACCTTGACCTCGACACTGTAAACTGGCTTGAAGGCTACCTCTCGAACTTCGATAACACTGTGCTCGTGGTTTCTCACGACCGCCATTTTCTGGATTCCATCTGCACCCACATTGTGGATATTGATTTTGGTAAAATCCAGCTGTTCTCAGGCAATTACTCTTTCTGGTATGAATCGAGTCAGCTGGCTCTGAGACAGATGCAGACACAGAACAAGAAAATCGAGGAACGCCGCAAGGAATTGCAGGAATTCATCGCCCGTTTCAGTGCCAATGCTTCCAAATCGAAGCAAACCACCAGCCGCAAGAAGATGCTTGAAAAGCTGAACATTGAAGAGATCAGGCCTTCCACCCGAAAATACCCGGGCATCATCTTTACTCCGGGCAGGGAACCCGGAAACAGCATTCTCGAAGTGACAAACCTTGGCAAGAGCATCAATGGGACTGTGCTGTTCAGGAACCTGAGCTTCACCATGATGAAGGACGACAAGATCGTTTTTCTCTCGCGCAACACCCGTGCCATGACAGCCTTGTTTGAAATCCTGAAGGGACATGACGAAGCCGACGAAGGCACTTTCGTTTGGGGGCAGACCATTCTGAAGGCCTACCTTCCGCTTGAATATGATCATCTTTTTCAGACAGACATCAGCCTGACCGACTGGCTGGCGCAGTTTTCGGACGATACTTCAGAGCTCTATCTGAGGGGGTATCTCGGGAAAATGCTTTTTTCAGGCGAGGAAATTTACAAAAAGGCAAATGTATTGTCAGGTGGTGAGAAGGTGCGCTGTATGATCGCCCGTATGATGATCCGGAATGCGAATGTGATGCTGCTCGACTCCCCCACCAATCACCTTGACCTCGAGTCGATACAGGCATTCAACAATACCCTGATCAAGTTCAAAGGCAACATCCTGATGTCGTCGCACGACCATGAATTCATTCAGACAGTATGCAACCGGGTCATCGAAATCGGCCCCAACGGGATGATTGACAAGTTGATGAATTACGATGATTACATCAACGATGAACGTCTGAAAGAACAACGACAGAAGCTCTATTGATTCAGATTCCGTTGTTTTAACATTAAAAAGCACTATTGTCCGGTTAAATTTTATATTGATTAATGTGATTCTTCGCTTCACTTCGTTACGCTCAGAATGACAATCAGTTAA
>CALMDN010000551.1 GCA_937864935.1 uncultured Bacteroidales bacterium | reverse complement strand
GTATCAATGATGTTGATTTTAACCCCTTTGTACCTTACGGATACATTCTTGGCAAGGATGGTAATCCCTCGCTCACGCTCCAGGTCGTTGCTGTCGAGGATGAGTTCTCCCATATCCTGGTTCTCCCTGAAGAGTTTTACCTGGTGAAGAATGCGGTCAACCAGGGTTGTTTTTCCGTGATCAACGTGGGCAATTATTGCTATATTTCTGATATTCTGCATTATAGATGTTGTTTCGTTGTATTTTTTAAAGAACTGCAAAAGTAGGCATTATTCCTTCACTTATTTAAACTGATTATAAACTTCATGAATACTTAACCTTTTAACCTGAACTGAACCACCGGTTTAGCCTGACTTTCAGGGAAACACGGCTGTTTTCCGACGCATTTTAAGTGAATCCCGTAAAAAAACGAATACAATTATTGCGAAATTTGCATATTAAATACTGATTTACTGAAATGTCGAAAATAATCTCCCTCTCGGAAGCAGCATCCATCGCGATTCACAGTATGGTTCTGGTTGCTTCGGCCAAAGAAAGCCTGAATGTTATCAGAATTTCCGAAAGGACCGGCGCATCAAAACATCATGTTGCCAAGATTCTGCAGCGACTGGTCAAAGAAGGCTACCTGAATTCTAACCGGGGACCGGCCGGCGGATTTCAGCTGAGGATTCCCGCTGAGAACATAACCCTGCTGCATGTATATGAAGCCATTGAAGGAAAACTTGACGAAGTAAGCTGCCCGGTTGACAATCCCGTCTGCCCCTTTCAGAAATGCCTGATGGGAAACATCGTCAGCAAAATGACCCGGGAATTTAAAACCTACATGGGCGGACAAACCCTGAGTGACTTTATTTCAAAATAATTAACAGCTGCAAAGGCTTCCGGAGCACACCAATTACCCCTTCCATTATCATTAAAAGTACTGTTTTTCAACACAGTATAAAATTTTCGAAATTATTTTCATTTTTCTTGCCTGAGCAATTGTTTTGTTTATACATTTGCGTATTCAAATACCGAATTACATCTTTAGCAAACAACATGGCAAAAGTGGTGCATATTTCAGAAGCAGCTTCGCTGGCAGTACACGGGATGGTTCTCATAGCCGGCAGTCAGGAAATGCTGAATGTGAACCGTATCGCCGGAATAACCCACGCGTCGCGCAATCATCTGGCCAAGATCATGCAGATACTGGTCAAAAACAATTACCTCGATTCTGTCAGAGGGCCCAAAGGTGGATTTACCCTGAAGGGGGATCCTTCGGCCATCAATCTGCTGGAAATATATGAACTGATTGAAGGAAACCTCGAAACGCATCACTGCGGTATCGATGCAAAAAACTGTCCTTTTAAAAACTGTGTGTTCGGTGGGCTCGCCGATAAATTTTCGGCTGAATTCATCGATTACCTCAGGAATAAAACACTCTCAGATCTCATCGCAAACGGATAAACAATGAAAAGAACAATTATCAGGATTGACGAAGAACGCTGCACGGGATGCGGCATTTGTGTACCTAATTGCCACGAAGGCGCATTGCAGATTATTGACGGAAAAGCCCGGCTGATCTCCGACCTTTTCTGCGATGGCCTCGGGGCCTGCATCGGCCATTGTCCTGAAGGGGCCATCACCATGGAAGAACGCGAAGCTGAGCCTTACGACGAAATCAAGGTAATGGAACTGATGGTTCCGAAAGGCCGGAATACCATCCTGGCCCACCTTGAACACCTGCGCGATCACAACGAAACAGAACTGCTGAAACAGGCCATCAACTATATCCGCGACAACAACATCGACATGAGTCCCAAAGAGGGCACCCCGCAACAGATTCACAGGCACGAAAACCATGCTCACCCTTCCGGATCGTTTGACAACCTGAAAGAGGCCAGGGCTGCGGTTTCAGCCCCTGATTCAGGCTGCGGTGGCGGTTGCCCGGGATCAAAACCCATGAGTTTCAACATTGACCTCAGTAAAGTAAACGAAGCTGTTGCAGTTTCAGCGGCATCAGAGGTCAGAACAGATACTTTCAATGCGCCTTCGGAACTCAGGCAGTGGCCGGTTCAGCTTCATCTGCTCAATCCCCAGGCCGGCTATTTCAAAGAGGCCGATGTGGTGCTGGCTGCCGACTGCGTCGCCTTCTCAATGGGCAATTTCCACAACCAATACCTGAAAGGCAAATCGCTCGCCATCGCCTGCCCCAAGCTTGACACCAACAAGGAATCCTATGTTGAAAAGCTCACAGCGATGATCGCACACAGCAACATCAAAACCCTGAATGTGGTGATGATGGAAGTTCCCTGCTGCTCGGGATTGCTCCAGATGGTGCAGATAGCCCGAAGACAGGCTGGCCGCAATATCCCTGTAATGAAATCAATCATCGGGGTTCAGGGAAACGTTCTCAGCGAAGAATGGCTTTGATAAAAGCTGACAATCTGCACCTAACAGGCAGACTTCCTTTATATGAACACTGAATGACTGAGTATCTGAAAAAATAAACCAATAAGTAAAAAACAAAAAAATCCGGACTATGAAAAAGAATGTTAAATCCCTCTTTCTGATTGTGGTGGTAACGATTGGTTTCATTACGGCTGCCAGGGCCCAGTTTGTGCTCAGCGGAGAATTACGTCCGCGGGCTGAATACCGGCATGGATTCAAATCTCCTGCAACCGAAAATATGGATGCCGCCTTGTTTGTGTCGCAACGTACCCGGCTGTACCTGAATTATAA
>CALMDN010000550.1 GCA_937864935.1 uncultured Bacteroidales bacterium | reverse complement strand
CAAGGGAAACAGGCATTATCTGGTTGTTTTTGATTACCGGCAGACATTGGCCATTCACGATCTTGAAAAAAGACTGAAACAGGGAAAACTCAGTTTTGCTTCAGAACAGCGGATGGAGAAGTACCTGGGCCTTAAGCCGGGATCTGTCTCCCCCTTCGGTTTGATTCATGATAAGGAGAAGAATGTGCACCTGTTTCTTGACAGGAATCTTGGCCAGCTCCCCAGGATCAGTTTTCACCCGAACAACAATGAAGCAACTTTGGTGGTTCATTATAAGGATTTTATCCGATTCATCGAAAGTTGTGGCAACACCTGGGAGTACATGAACCTTTATGATTAAGCATCCGCTTTGCAGCCTGACAGAACAGGAGGTATGAACGTATATTTTTTCTTACTTTGAGGCCGTTTAAAATGCATCGGTCTTTATGAATTTTAAGTCATGAAACCCTGGAAAATCAGTTTGTTTGTATTTGTGGTATTGGGGGTTCTGCTTATATTTACCTTATTGAGCCGTACATTCAGTGTAAGTGGCCTGGGAACGGAAGAAGGATTCGGAAGTGGAAAATTACTGATCAAATATCCTTCATTATCTACACTGCTCGATGCCGGTAGTCAACCGGTTAATTTGCGGGCGGATAGTGTAATAAAGCTTATTGACACTGCTGCTTCCGATCCGGCAAGGGCCAGGGTTTTACCTGATTTCTCAAAGATTGATACCAGTAACCTCGTCAGAATCTGTTATCCCGTTACCAACAGTAATTTTGCACAGGAAGTAAAATTACTGCTGACCGGTGGCACCTGCCGGGTTCTGCACTATGGTGATTCGCAGCTGGAAGGCGACCGGATTTCCGGATACCTCAGAAACAGACTTCAGTCGGTTTATGGGGGCAGCGGACCAGGGTTTATTCCCATTAAGCAGGTATATGAACATTCAGCTGCTGAAGTTATCGCGGGTGATAACTGGTTGCGTTTTGCTTCTTTTGATCCGACACAGAAGAAAATCCAGGGCAATGACTATGGATTGTATGCCTCTTTCTCGAGGTTTACACCTTTCGATCACCATTCGGTCGATAGCCTGACTTTACAGTCGCTGCCTGAAGTGAGCGCGGAAATCATCATCAGACCTTCAAAAGCCGCCTATGCCGGATTCCGCAGGTACAACAGAATCGGGTTGCACTACGGGAATCTTTCAGAACCGCTTAAGATCAGTGTCAAATCAGGAGGTGGACTTACGGATGAAAGCTGGCTGATTCCGGATAAATCATACCATTGTTTTGAAATACTTTCTGACAATACGCCCTCTGAGGTTACAATTACACTGGAAGGCAAGGTCAGTCCGGATTTTTATGGACTGACACTGGATGGGAATTCGGGAATAAGCCTGGATAATATTGCCATGCGCGGGGCTTCAGGCACGGTCTTCAGCAGCCTTAACCCGGAAACATTCAGCAGAATGGCGCGGAAACTGCAGGCAAAACTGGTAATATTCCAATACGGGGGGAATACAGTTCCGTATGCTGAGGATTCAGCATCCGTCAGAAACTATGGCCGGTATATTGCCGGTAATATCCGATGGGTGCTGAAACGGATTCCGGAGGCTAAAGTGATCTTTATCGGCCCGGCGGATATGAGTACCATGATAAACGGGAAAATGCAAACCTACCCCCTCCTGCCCTATCTTGATCAGACCCTTAAAGAAACCTGCAACGACAACGGCTGGGCTTACTGGAGTGCCTATGAAGCCATGGGAGGAGAAAACTCCATGGTTTACTGGGTAGAACAAGGACTGGCAGCCAACGACTATACACATTTTTCACCCAGGGGTACGCGGATTATTTCTGAACTCTTTTTTACTGCCCTCTATCTCGATCTGAAATAATGAAAAATATTCTGCTATTCTCCTTTTGTTTGTTGTTTCTGCCGCAATTGTCCGCACAGAAGTACCTTCTCGACAGCATTCAACCCAACCTCGGAACCTTGATTCGCGAAGAATACAACCGGCTGTATTATGCCGATTCGTCGGCCGGTTTCAATGCATTTATCAACAAGCTTGACAGTCTTTACCACGGGGAAGAGGATAAAATTCATATCATGCATATCGGAGGATCGCATATACAGGCCGATCTTTATCCCAATAAGCTGCGGGAATATCTCAGGAATATGGGTCCGGATTATGAAGCACCCCGTGGATTGATCTTTCCATACAGGCTCGCAGGAACCAATAACCCTTTGAACTACAGCATCAATGGCAATAAGGAGAAGTGGAAACGCTTCCGTTCGCCGGTAAAATCTGACAGCGCCTCCTGGGGTATCACCGGAATTACCGTCAGGCTGGAAGCATTGAGTGACACGCTGGTTATCCGTGCAAACTATAAAAACCAAACCCTCAAACCGTATTATTTTAATAAAATACGGATTTTAACAGATTCAGATACTGCCATCTACACTCTTGAGATTGTTGATAGCAGGGTACGCATTGTTTCGGATTCGTTAATGGCTGCTTTTGCCATCAGGGAATACACCCTCTCCGATACCCTGCAGACGGCCACTCTGATCATCCGTTATAACGATAGCACGTATCAGGGAAAATTTAACCTGATGGGATTAGAACTGGTTAACCCGAACCCCGGCATACAGTACACCTCCATCGGTGTGAATGGTGCAAGCTTTGAATCCTGGGCCAGATGCCGGTTGTTTCAGCCACAGCTGAATTTCTATAAACCGGATCTGTTTATTGTTTCGATCGGCACCAATGATGCCTATACCACAACCTTTGATTCTGAAAAGTTCAGAAATGCCTACAGAGCGATGCTGGAGATGGTAAATAATACAAATCCCCACTGTGCTGTAATGCTAACTGTTCCCAACGATTCCTATTACCGGCGGAAGGCTCCCAATAAAAACACCCGGATACAGCAGGAAATCATTCATTCACTGGCAAAGGAATACCATGCGGTAGTTTGGGATTTTTACGCTGTGATGGGG
>CALMDN010000549.1 GCA_937864935.1 uncultured Bacteroidales bacterium | reverse complement strand
CATTTTCCTGACACCGGAAGCCACCCTCATGATTTATCTGCTGATACTCCTGCTTCTATTCTGGTATTACAGCAAAAACAAACGGTACATCTATCCCGCTTTACTGCTTGTCTTCATGCTTGCCGCTGATGCAGCCTTTGTCGCCATCGGCCGTATGAATCAGCGGATGCTGGTGGTACACAGCCTGAACAAGCACACGGTGGTAGGATTCATTCACGGAAGGTCGGAGGTTGTTTTGGCGGATTCTGCCGTTTGCAGCGATCCACAGAAACTTGAATACGGCACCGCCGGGTTCAGGATAAGATCAGGCATACGGGATGTTGAACTCATAAACCTGAAACAGCAGGAAGCTGCTGTTCCGTCAGCCATCAACGGTCTGAAGCTGAAGGATGGCTATTTTTCTTTTTGCGGCAGAAGGGGGGTGGTAATTCGGCCCGGGTATGTACTTCCGCATGACGGCCGAACCCTACGGCTCGATTATGCGATTCTCACAGGGAACCTGAGAGGCCAACTCACGCAGTTGCAGGCAAGCTTTCCCGATGCGGTTTTTATTGCCGATGCCTCAAACAGCCAGCGGAGAATCAAACAATGGCAGGAAGAAGCGGAAACTGCCAGACTGAAATTCTATTCAGTCAGAGATTCAGGGGCCTGGTTGGAAGTGTTTCCGTAATATTGTTTCAGCCCCTGGGAGCAACCCTCGTCTGAATCTGGCTATAGTTTCAGGTGAAGAAGTATCGGCAGGTGATCGGCAAAACCACCGAGATAGGTGGGGCCGCTGAAGGTACGGTAGGGCTTTGTTCCGTTGAAATTTCTGTCTTCTTCGAGCAGAAACGCTGCCCTGAAGATCTCGGCGCCCTTTTCCGAGAGGCGCAGTCCCTGTTGCCTGCGAAGCAGGGTTGATGAAACCACAAACTGATCGATGATGCTCCATTCCTCGCGGAATTTGTGGGTGCCGGTATCCCACTTTCCAAGCATGGGGTACATCAGGTTATAAAGGTAATACCCGTCGGGCCCGGGTTCGCCATGCCTGGCATTCAGGTGAATTTCCATACATTCATCGTTTGGCTGATCGTTGAAGTCGCCCATGATGACGATGAGGGCATCGGGGATCTTGTTCGCAATGGAATCGGTGACCGATTTCAACCTCAGGGCAGCATCCCGCCTTTTGCTGATTGTGGCTGCAGCCCCTCCGTATTTTGATGGCCAGTGATTTACAAAAAGGTGGAGGGTATCGCCACCTGGAACAATCCCCTTTACATAAAGAATGTCGCGGGTGGTGGCAATGCTGTCGCCTTCAAAGATTACCGGAATGGCCCTTTCGGTCACCACACTGAACCTGTCGGGACGATAGATCAGGCCCACATCAATGCCCCGGGCATCGGGTGATTCGTGGTGAATGATGCGGTATCCGAAGGGTTCGAGGGGAGTTCTTTTCAGCAACTGAATCAGGGCGAAACGGTTTTCTACCTCACAGAATCCGGCGATTTCCGGAGGGCGCCAGCCACCGGCACTGATGATTACTTTTGAGGTGTTCTGCAGCTTGCGTTCAAATTTCTTCCAGGTCCAGCCCCTGACCCCCTCGGGCAGAAATTCATTGTCATCTTTCAGGCTGTCATCAAACGGATCGAAGAGGTTTTCAAGGTTATAAAACATGATCTTAAAATCACCCGAAGACTGTTTTTCATTCTGTGCCTGCAATGGGAAACATAGTACAACAAATAGGTACCCTGTTATTATCGTTATCAGTTTCTTTGTTTGCATATAGACCGGTGATTTTTCATCCCAAACTTAGCTGTTTCTTCCGTTTTTTGCAACTTTCTCCACCTCACCACCGCCTGCCTGCACTGGTCTGCCTTCAGATTCACAGGTCCGGATTTGCTATTTAGAAAGTTTATGAATTACCGGATAACTGACTGAAACTTCAATAAGTTTTTACTTTTGATGACTGATTTATCAATCAATTCCAATAAAATGGCCAAAGTTGTTAAGAAGAACAGAACCAGGCTGGCACTGCAGGGGCTGGTACTGGCGGGGATTGTCTATCTGATCATCAGACCGCTGATCGACAAGGCTTACCATTCCGATTTTGAAGCCTACTGTCCGTTTGGCGGGTTG
>CALMDN010000548.1 GCA_937864935.1 uncultured Bacteroidales bacterium | reverse complement strand
CCACAATCTCTTTTTTGGAGCGGCGGTTGCTCTTTTCAATATCCAGCACAGGAGGCAGATCGCCCGGAGACAGCTTCACCTGAGCGATGAAGTTGCGCGCCTGGGAAGCTGCATCCCGGGTGGGGTGATAAAAATGATAGGCTCCCCGCAGAATGCCCGCCTCACCGGCCTTCTTCCAGTTGCGCTGAAACTGAAGATCCTGACGGGTGATGCCTTCGGTGGCTTTCAAAAAGGCAAAGTCAATGGTAATCCCGTTCACATTCATGGTATCCACCTCCTTCCAGTTGATGCGGCCCTGATGGTGCGATACATCAATGCCATGCACCTTGTAACCTGAAGGTACCGGCACCCCGAAATTCTTCAGGTTATGGTACTGCTCAGCCTCAGAAAATGAAAATCCACTGCTGAAAAAAGCTATGGTGTAACGGTAAATGGCAGGTCCTGCAAAAATCAGGAGCAAGCCGGACAGCCCCACAGCCAGCCAGAGCCTGGCGGGTGATTTCTTCCTTCGTTTCGGACGGGTTTTTGATTTCACCGCTGCAACAGGTTTCCGGAAATAAATTATTGATAATCCCGGTCAGGATTTACTTCTTCAGTTCATAGACCAGGGCAGTACGGGCCGGCAACACCACTTCACCCGAAAGGCTGACCGGACGGCCTGTCAGCACTTCAAAGGCAGTGTTGAACCCGCTGATGCATTCGGCATACCTGCCGGTCTTCAGCACTTTCTGTTCCTGATTTCTGTTGATGACCACCATCACGCGTTTTTCACCCTTCGACCTGAAATAGACATAAACCCCGTCTTCAGGCACAAAGTGTTTCAGGCTGCCCTGTGAAATCACTTCATTGTTTTTACGCCATTGCAGGAGTCGCTGCAGATGGTTGAATACTTCATTCTGCCCGCTTGTCCTCCCCTGTGGCACAAAGGCGTTGATGCTGTCGCCCGGCCATCCCCCGGGGAAATCCTTGCGGATCTCTCCATGGTTTACATGTTCCTGGCCATCCATCAGCAGCTCTGTACCGTAGTATATCTGTGGAATGCCGCGGGTAGTAAGCAGAAATGTCAGTGCCATCTTCATCGCTTTCAGATCGTTTCCAATGGTATTGTAATACCGGTTGAGATCGTGGTTGTCGAGAAAGGTAAGCAGGTACGACGGGTTGGTATAAAGAAAATCCTGGGCCAGCACATAGTACAGGCGTGCCATGCCTTCGGTCCAGCCTTCGTTTTCGGTAAAGGCCCTGGTGGTGGCGTTGTACAGCGGGAAATCGGTCACCGAATGCAGTCCTGAGTTGTAACCGTCGCCCAGCTCGGTATCTTTCTGGTAGTAAGATGTCATGGACTCCTTCTGCAGCCAGGCTTCGCCCACAACGGTAAAGTCAGGATACTCCATTCTTACCCTTTTTGTCCATTCCGCCATCATCTCTTTGTAGGGATAGGGCTGGGTATCGAGGCGGATGCCATCGATGCCGCTGTATTCAATCCACCAGATACTGTTCTGTATCAGGTACTCCCTCAGGAAGGGGTTACGCTGGTCAAGGTCGGGCATGTTGCGGTCGAACCATCCCTGCAGCATCCGGTCGCGGTCAGCCTCCGAGGCATAGGGATCGGTAACCGACTCAGCCCTGAAATTTGAGCGTGTATATTGCGGGAACTGGTGGATCCAGTTTTTCATGGGGAGGTCGTTGATGAACCAATGGTTGATGCCGCAGTGGTTGAATACCATGTCCATAATCACTTTCAGCCCTTTGGCATGGGCATCGGCTATCAGTTCGCAGTACTCTTCGTTGGTACCCAGCCGTGGATCTACCCGGTAAAAATCGGTGATGGCATAACCATGGTACGATTGGGCTGCATTGTTGTTCTCCAGCACGGGATTCGGCCAGAGGGCAGTGAAACCAAGATCGCTGAGGTAACCCAGGTGCTGGCGAATGCCAGCCAGGTCACCGCCATGACGGCCGAGGGGTTTGCTGCGGTCGGGTTTTTCAAGCATGCCGGGCATGCTGTCGTTGGCCGGATTCCCATTGGCAAAACGGTCAGGCATCAGCAGGTAAATCACGTCAGAAGGGGTGAATCCCTTGCGGGCTGCTGAACCAGCCACGCGCTGTTTCATCTCATACCGGTATGATCTGACCACCTTACCCTTTGCAGTGAACTGGAGGTCAAAACTTCCGGGCTTCAGGTCCTTTTCAAGCAACAGATTGATGAACAGATAATTGGGATTCTCAACACTCACCTGATCCTGAATGGTGATTCCGGGATAGTTCACCACCGCTTTGAGAGCTGAAATATCCTTTGCATGCACCAGCAACTGCAGTTTGCTGCACTCCATACCGGCCCACCAGAATGGTGGTTCCACCCTGGGCTGATCGGTGGACCGGGATTGGGCTGCAATGCTGTTTGACAACAGAATCAGCAGAAACAAACCGCTGAAGAAGCGGACAGAAGGATTCGCGTGGGCTCTTTTCATGAAAGTTGTGTTAAACTTTTCGGTTTTTGATACCTGGCAAAAGTACGAAAAATCAGCAGACCGGGAGGTGAAAACCATCGGGTAATGATCAATAAACCAGCCTGTTCAGCCTGAAGACAAGTACTCTGCAACTGATTATCAGCTAACTAAGCCGGTATAAAATCCGGTGGTGAATCCCAATAATTCAGATCAGTATTGTCCGGTAAACTTTGGAATTGCATATGAGATTCTTCGCTTCACTTCGTTACGCTACCAATGACAGATTTAACTAACGTCCACATTATGTTTGATTTAGCAAAACGCTGTTTGCGCGCG
>CALMDN010000547.1 GCA_937864935.1 uncultured Bacteroidales bacterium | reverse complement strand
GGTTAAACGCCAACCATAACATGAATCAAAACACGAATCCCGATAAGAGTAGGATCAAGCTCCCTTCTCCTTGAGGAGAAGGGCGGGGGGATGAGGCAATAACACCGCCTGCAAATGGTTTCAATGCGAGTAGAACCAAGCATCGCGATACTGAGTAGAATCAAGCCCCCTTCTCCTTCAGGAGAAAGGCGGGCAGGAGTGAAACGGAAGTGGCGGGGATGAGGCAATAACGGTGCTGCAAATAATTCCAACACGAATCCCGATAATGAGCAGGATCAGGCTCCCTTCTCCTTCAGGAGAAGGGCGGGGGGATGAGGCAATAACCATATTTTAATTTAATTTGAAAATCCTTAACTTTGTTTCTGAATGGATTGACATCCGCCGCATTAACCAACCCTTACCTCAGAAACTTATATTCATTTAATTATATACCCTATGAAAATCTCTCTACGCTCAATGCGATGGCTGCCTTTCGTGGCAGCAGTGTCCCTCATGCTGATGCTGACAGCCCCTGTGCAGCTCCGGGCACAGATCTACGAACCCGAAGGCCTCAACATGCCCGGCGCCTGGAATACGTGGGTGAACCCTCCGGCAAACAACCTGGCCCTGGCCAATCCCAATCAGGTTACCAACGGCCGGCTTGTGAAAATCAGCGCCGGTCAGACACGGTGGCAGACCATCTTCAGCGTGGCAGCTTCCGGTGCCGACCTCATCGGGGGAAGCTACGAATGGCTCTTCACCAGCGGCCCTTCTACCAACTATTATCAGAACAAATGGTCGGGGGTAACCATCGTGATGAACACCCTGCAGACCTACACCAAAGAGGCCCCCGCCAATAACAGCATCACCCTGGTCAACGGCAAATGGTACACCGTAAACTGGGAAGACCTCGGCTACATGGATTCACGCGCCATCTTCATGGAAACCAGTGCCGAGCCGGTGAGCATTGCCACTGTTTCGGTGCCTGCCAATCCCCTCGAAAACACTCCGACAGACATTGAAGTAACCACCTCCGCTGCCCCCGCTGCCGAAGAGATCGTTTATGTGCGTTACACCACCGATGGCTGGGCCACCTCACAGGCCCTCGCCGCTGCCATGACCGGCACCACCGGTACCGTACAGATTCCCGGTCAGCCCTCGGGTACTGTGGTTGCCTACTACGCCTTTACCTCAACCCTTGCAGCCCTGGCGGCAGACTACGACCTGTGCACCATCAGGCTCAACAACAACAGCGGCACCAATTACACCTTCACCATCGGCACCGCCCCGGAGCCCGAAATCACCTGGGCCAACCTGCAGTGGCCGGGCAGCGGAAGCATTGAACTGGGCGCCTCCTTCGCCGTTTACGGACAGGCCTACATCGAAGGCATTACCGGACAGGCCACCCCTGCCGCCGGACTTCAGGCCTGGATCGGCTACAGCACCGGCAACACCGACCCCGCCACCTGGACCGACTGGGTGGTGGCTACCCACAACGGACCTTCGGGCAACAACGATGAATTTACGGGAGATATCGGAGCCGTGATCCCGGCCACCGGCACTTACTATTATGCCACCCGTTTCAAATACAACGACGATCCTTATGTATACGGCGGATTCAGCGGCGGTTTCTGGAACGGCACCTCCAATGTCTCGGGCGAACTCACCGTAAATGAGGTGATCCCCGATCCCGATTTCGACTGGGTGAACCTCCAGTTTCCCGGAAGCGCCACCATTGAACCGGGCGAAAACCTCGATGTGTTTGCCCAGGCTTTCATCGAAGGCGTGACCGGACAGCCCACCCCGGCCCCGGGTGTTCAGGCATGGATCGGCTACAGCACCGCCAACAGCAACCCCTCCACCTGGACCAACTGGTTCCCGGCCTCCTTCAATGCCCCGGCCGGCAACAACGACGAATATGTGGCCAACCTCGGACAATACCTCACCTCCGAAGGGACCTACTACTTTGCCAGCCGTTTCAGCCTCAACTCGGGAGCCTACTTCTATGGAGGCTATTCCGGAACCGGTGGCGGCATCTGGAACGGCACCGACAACATCTCCGGCGTGCTGACCGTGGAAGCGCAGCCCGTGCCACAGATCGACTGGGCCAACTTGCAATTCCCGGGCAGTGGTGAAATTACCGTGGGTGAAGTCTTTGATGTATTCGCCCAGGCCTGGATCGAAGGAGTCACCGGTCAGGCTGTGCCCGCCGATGGACTCGAAGCATGGATAGGATACAGTCAGGACAACAGCAATCCTTCTGCCTGGACAAACTGGGTGGAAGCCTCCTTCAATGCACCTTCGGGCAACAACGATGAGTTTATGGCCAACCTCGGACCCGAATTTACCGAAGCCGGCACCTGGTATTATGCCAGCCGTTTCCGCTACAACGGAGGGGCTTTTGTTTACGGAGGATATTCAGAGAGCGGCGGTGGTTTCTGGGACGGCACAACCAACGTTTCAGGAATGCTCACCGTAGCAGAACCCCAGCAGACCTTCCCGGTGCTGTTTACCATCATCGATGCCACCCAGCTGCACGATGCCATCAAGCTGAAGGGAGAGATGACCAACTGGGACACCATTGCCATGATCCCCGACAACCACACCTGGACGCTCACACTGGAGATGCTTCCGGGTACCTACGAATGGGGGGCCATCGAGGATGATGGAACCGAATTCGGGCTCTGGCTGATCGAAGGAGGCAACCTGGTGATGACCCTTGCGGAAGACGGCACCGTAAGCGGAACCCCCACCTACACCACGCTGGTAACCAGCACGAATGA
>CALMDN010000546.1 GCA_937864935.1 uncultured Bacteroidales bacterium | reverse complement strand
CTGCTCCTGCGAATCGAAGCCAAAAATTCTGACAAATGCAGGGTTACAATCAAGTATCTGACCTTCAGCCGAGCAGATAAAGTCGCCGGTAAGATCATCTTCAAAAAATGCCTTGTATGTTTCTTTGCTCTTTACAATTTCTTCCTGAGCCTTCTTACGGCTGGTTATGTCGTTAATCAGTACAAGCCTTGCCTCTCTACCCTCATAATCAATCAGATGAGATGCAATTTCGACAAAAATAAGCTGACCGTTCTTTTTTAGGTGTTTCCAGTCGTGCAAAAACGTGAGCGAATCCATCGGATGGCTGATCAGGTGCTCAAGCCGGCCGAGTTCCTCCTCAGGCCTGATATCCCTGATGGTCATGGTGAGAAACTCTTCGCGGCTGTATCCGTATTGAACAATGGCCGCTTCATTCACTTCGAGAAATCTCAGTGATTCAACATCATAAATCCACATCACCTGAGGGTTGTTCTGAAAAAGGTAGCGATACTTTTCCTCGCTTTGCTTCAGTTCATCTTCAATCCTTTTCTGTTCTGTAATATCATAGCCAATGCCCACCAACCCGGCTGAGGTCCCGTCAAGGTCGTGCAGGGGAAATTTTGAAGTCAGCAGCCAGCGCTGGTTTCCCTGTTTATCGATGAAATTTTCAGCTCTGTTTACGATAGGATTGCCACTCAGAATAACATGCATATTATCGGCATGTCCACGTTCACCGATTTCGCCCGGAAACAGCTGCAGGTCATTCTTACCCAGCACCTCGCTTTCGTTGCCGCACCCGATGTTCTCTACATCAGCTTTGTTGGCAACCACTTTACGTCCTTTGTTATCCAGAATATAGATAGGATCGGGCAGGTTATCGATCAGGGTGCGCAGCATGATGCGCTCCTGCCTGATTTGTTCTTCGGATTTCTTCCTGTCGGTGATGTCCCTGAAATTGATAACAATAGCCTGAAGATCAGGATTGTCCAGGTGATTGCTGAACGTACTTTCTATCCATTTCCACTGTCCGCCCTTTCCGGAAAACCGGTACTGTATAGTCGGTGAATAACTGACATCCGCAATCACCTTCAGCAATTCAGCGGTGACCATTTCAACATCGTCGGGATAGGTAAATTCGTAAGGCTTGCCCTGAATACTCTCTTCATTCGTGTATCCGAATATTCTTTTGGCAGAAGGGCTGATAAATGAAAAATCACCCATAGCATCAATCAGCACCACACCATCTGGGGCTTTTTCAATGATCGACTGATAACGGTTCCTTATTTTCAGGTGTTCGTCTTCAGCCAGTTTCCTTTGGGAAATATCGATGTAGGATGAAAGAAAATGGCTGGCCGAACCATCATTGTTTCTCAGGCATACAACCGAAAGGGTTACATACAGAAGGCTGCCGTCTTTTCTGATGAACCTTTTATCTATTTCATAGGTACTGATGTTGCCCGCAAGCGCCTGCATAAACAGGTCTTCATTTTTCGCAAGGTCGTCGGGATGGGTGATTTCGCTCCAGACGATGCCTCTGAGTTCTTCACGGGAATAGCCGAGCATCCGGCAGAAGCGGTCATTCACTTCAAGCCAGGTTCTTTCGGGAGAAGTAACGCTCATGCCAACAGCAGCGGATTCAAAGTAGGTTTTAAACTCCCTGCGGCTTATATCCAGTTCTTTGCCTGCCCTGACCCTTTCGGTGATATCCCTGAAAGTACCGGCAAGACATTTCCTGCCCCTGTAGGTAATGATTGAAGCATGGATTTCAACCGGTACCTCCTTACCATCTGATTGCCTGACATGCTGCATTACCATGGAAGATGCAATATTGCGCCCCTCAGATTCTACCGTTTTCAGAAAGGATTCTTTGCAAAACTCACTTTCCTCCGCAGGATGAAGTTCCGCCTGATTCAGTCCGATCAGTTTTCCAACCGGCATCTTCATGAGTTTCGCAGCTGCCTGGTTGGCATCCACTATGCAATGGGTTTCAATGTCAGCAATAAAAATGGCATCGGCCGCGTGTTCAAAAAAACTGTGGAAATCTGATTCACAGGCATGGTTGCCAGATGACTTCTTCTCAGGCATTTCAGCCTCCGTTTTCTTAAACACGGTTCATATTGCTGTGGCCAGTTCAGGTATCTGCAATGGTTTCATGATCAGATGGTCGGCTCCCGCATCAAAAGCTTTCTCTTTCAGCGTGATCTCTGTCGTTTCCGGCAGAAGGAAAATAACCGGGAGGCATTTCGGATGCTGACTGAGCCTGACCTCCTGCACCAACCTTAAAGCCTCATCTTCCTGATTGTCAGCGCTGATCATTATCAAATCAGGCGTATCATCAGACATGACTTCCATTGCATGATGGATTGCGGTTTCATTGATTACAAACCGGGCAATACGCACTTTCTCAAAGGCCTCCTGCAGGATTCCCACGGTATCCGGATCCGTATCAACAAGCAGAACTTTATACATAAGCCAGCCTGGTTAAAACATTCATTTTCTGTTATTTAATTCATTATCAGAGACAACATTTCCATCAGATGAGCGATAAAATGGTACATACAGAATGTTTTATCAATGAGTTGCAACAATTGCCGTTCTTTACTGCGGGCCTTCCCGGAATTTTCCTGAACCGGCAACTTGCCAACAAAGTGATAAAGTTAACAAAAAGTATCAAAAAACAGTAAAATCCACCTTTTCATTCATCAAACACATCAGTGCATTTTAAAACCCGGAATGGTGAATGTAAACACCGAGCCGGTTCCGGGTTCACTTTCAGCCCTGATGCTTCCGTTGTGCTTCTCAATAAATTCACGGCACAGAATCAGGCCCAGTCCTGTTCCCCTTTCGTTGCCGGTTCCTTTGGTTGAGATGCTTTCTTCAATCCGGAACAGTTTGCTCAGGGTTTCCTCATTCATCCCAACCCCGGTATCCAGAACAGCTATCTCAAGCTCGGTTTCTGTTTTCCGCGAGGAAATGGTGATCTGACCGTTTGGTTTGGTGAACTTGATGGCGTTGGAAACAAGGTTTCTCAGCACCGTACTTATCATCACCTTGTCAGCGTGTGCAAGCAAGGTCCGTGGCAATTCTTTTTTCAGGACAATGGATTTCTGACGAAGCGATTCGCTCAGCAGGGCTTCTGTTTCATTCACAATGGAAACCAGGTCGATGTATTCGAGAGTACATACCAGACGGCCTGTTTGTGAACGCGACCAGTCGAGCAGGTTTACCAGCAACGACATGGCTTGCTGGGTGGAAGAACCGATGAGGCTTGCATATTCTTCAATACTTTCATGATCGTTGCTCTGCACCTGCTCTACCAACAGATTGCTCAGCACCACGATGTTGTTGAAGGGGCTTTTCAGGTCATGGGCAATAATGGAAAAGAATTTGTCCTTTGTAGCATTCAGTTCCTTCAGCCGGGCTTCACTTTCACGAAGTGCTTCGAGGGCGAGCTTATGCTCATGAATGTCGTTGATGAATGAAAGCGATGCAGCTTCCCCTTTCCAGGAAATTCTGATTCCGGTAATCTCTACCCAGCGGGATTGGCCATCCTTTCTCAGCAACCTGAAAACATAGGATTTATCGGTAACCTCACCCCTGATTCTTCTTCCGTAATTTCTTAATACCAGTTCCCTGTCTTCGGGATGGATCAGGTTGACAAATTCAATTTCAGCCAGCTCTTCAGCACTATATCCCGTCAGGTCGGCCATGCGGGGATTAAAATAACTGAACCTGGTACCCTGCGTTACTATAATGCCTTCCATGGCTGTTTCAAGCAGCAGGCGGTGTTGTTCTTCACTGTCTTTCAACGCCTTGTCAGAAAGCTTGCGATGGGTTATGTTGTGCGAGATGACCATCGTTGAAGTGTGGTTGTCACCCTCAGCCACCGGAACAAAATAACTTTCGTAATACCCGGTAACACCATCAGACTTCGCAAAGGCATATTCTTTGCTCTGAACGATGCCGGATGCTCTTGCCTGCCGGGAGGCTGCATCAAAGATTTCTTCAACCTCTGCATTGTAGATTGATCCGATTGACTGACCGATCAATTCATTCAATGGTCTGCCTTCCGGAAGATGATTCATAAAGGTAAGCCGGTTTTGAGCATCGAAGAGCATGATCTGGTCGGGAATGGTATTCACGAGCATTTTCCATTTCTCTTCACTGGCCCTGAGGGAGCGCTCCATTGTTTTACGGTCAGTGATATCGAGAATTACACTCAGCAGGTATTTCTCACCCTGGATATCGATAAACTCGGCAGATATCAGTCCGGTAAGCACTACACCATCTTTCCTGTGGAAACCTGCTTCAAAATTGGTTACCCTGCCTTTCTCCGCAAGCATTTCAAGAAAACGGTTACGCAACTCAAGACTTTCCCATATGTTGAGTTCCAGGGTGGTTTTCCCTATCAGATCACCGCTCGTAAAGCCGGCCAGACGATAAATGGTTTCATTCACCTCGACGACTTTGCCGGTGTCGGCATTTGTAATGAAGATGGCATAAGGACTGTTCTGAAAAGCTTTATTGAATTTCTCTTCGCTCATTCTGAGCAGCCTTTCACTCTGAACCCTGTCGGTAATGTCGTTGAACAACACGGCAAACATACCATGCCGGGTTGAATAGGCAACCACCTGATAATGCCTGTTGAGGGCACCTGAGTAGCTTTCAAAACTGATGGGTTTGCCGGTAAGGGCTACTTCACCATATTTCCTTATCCATTCTGTCTCTGTTTCGGGCATTATTTCCAGCACTGTTTTTCCGATTGCCCTGCCACGGTTAATACCTGTAAGCCGTTCAAAAGCCGGGTTCATTTCCAGGAAACGGTAATCAACCGGGTTGCCATCTACATCCACAATCACTTCATGCAGGGCAAATCCTTCCATCATCTCCTCAAACAACGACAGGTTCTGCTCCAGTTTGCCCCGCAGTTCTGCTTCTGTATTCTTCCTTCTTGTGAGGTCTTTCTCCAGAACTGCAACCCCGATTATTTCATTGTTTTCATCACAGACCGGACTATACGATACTTCGTAATAGTGCCTTTTCTTCAGGTCTTCAGAAGTCTGAAGTTCTTCTTCAAGGAACTCCCCTTTCAGGGCACGG
>CALMDN010000545.1 GCA_937864935.1 uncultured Bacteroidales bacterium | reverse complement strand
GATTGATCGTTTACCAGCATGTAATGACCGGGTGATACTTCAAAGATATCCTCAAACGGGGTATCGGGGGTGATGGTTGTCCAGAAGGTAAAAATCTGCGAAAGCCCTTTGTGGTTAACGGCTTTTCTGACGCCCGGCACCTGAAAGATGCCTTTGATTTCAGAGCAGAAAATAAACTGACTGCCGGTGCGGGTAAAGAAAATCGGCCGGATACCGACCCTGTCGCGGGCCAGAAACAACTCCTGCCTGTCGTTGTCCCAGATGGCAATGGCAAACTGTCCGACAAACTGCTGCAGGCAGGCAGGCCCCCACTGGGCGTATGCCTGGAGTACCACTTCGGTATCGGTCTGGGTATGAAACTCAATCCCCAGGGCCTCAAGTTCACGCTTAATCTCAATGTAATTAAACAGTTCGCCGTTGTAGACAATCCAGTACCGTCTGTTTCTGACTGTAATGGGTTGCTGCCCCGAAGAGAGTCCGATGATACTCAGCCTTACGTTGCCCAGTCCGATCTTGTTCCCGAGATACAAACCACTCTCATCGGGCCCGCGGTATCGGATAGCCGCCAGCATCGAGGTGAGTTGTTGTTCTGAAGGAGGGGTATCGGCGGACGGGAAATTGAAGATTCCTGCTATACCGCACATGGGGTCAGATACTTAGTTTAACTTCCGTTCAATAAAACCGGCAATGGCATTTACCGATTCAAAATTGCCTTCGAGCAGCTCTGAATCAGCAGCTTTGATATTGAAATTTTCTTCAATGAAATTGATCAGAGAGAGAAATCCCATCGAATCGAAGATTCCTTCAACAAAAATCAGGGTATCGTCCTGTACCTTTTCTGCCGGTACAAAAGAAGTTTCAACGATGAATTTTTTCAGCTGTTCTTTAACAGCAGCAATGTCAGTCATTTTATCAGTTTTTATGTAGTTAAGTATTCGCGATTTATTTTGGTTCACCTGATAAACCCGTTTTCTGGCCGTTTGTTTCGATTACATCAACAATACGCTGACAGAACAGGGGGGCAACCTTGTTGGCAAACGCACCGTTGGGATGAGAATCGTTGTCGCCGACAGCATATTCCGGTTTCAGGACTTGTCCGCCTTCAGTCGAAAGGTTGAAAAAGTCCCAAAGGTAGATGTTATCGCCTTCTTCGTCCCATTCATTGATCACCCATTCAACAAACTCCCTGGTTCGGGCGGCTTCACCGGCATTGGTCTGAGCTTCAACCAGCGCAGCAGCGGTCCAGAGCAGAAATTTTGTTTCAGGAAATTGATGCATCTTTTCTTTTAATGCCAGATACTGGGATTTGTAATTCTGAAGCGATTTTTCAGCCGATGAAGGATTGGCAGAGTCGGGGCTCTCCGCAATATTTCCGACGGGGAAACAGTGCTTGAAAATGATCATATTGTAATCCTTCGTCAGCATCTCCAGGGTAGGTTCTTCCAGGTAGGGCTGGTTACCGGCATTCTTAACCCAGATGTTGTAATAATCATAAGGGTAGTTGTTCCATCCGTAAGGTTTGGCTTTCGGAAAGTTTTGCTCGGTGATGAAATATTCCTTCCCGTTTGTCTTGTTGTAATCGGCAAACCATTCCGGTACAAATTCGTATTTACTGAACACAGAAGTCAGGCTCTTTATCCCTGTAGGTTTCCCTTTCCAGATCACATGGCCGGTGCTGTGGTGGAGAAATACTATTTTGTAAGCATTTTCGGACGGAGCCATTTTTTTATCATTTTTGCAGGACGGTATGACGAATATTGTTGCTGCAAACAAAGTGGCAAGTGTAAAAAATGATACTTTTGTCTTAAACATAGTGCTGAAGATTTAGTTTATTAAGTTCATTACCATTTAACCCGTTCATTCCGGAAGCTGTGTCATTTAACTCTTTTCACTTCCTTTTGTTTCTGACTGTTTCAATCCTGCTATATTACGGATTGGGGCAGAAATTCAGGCAGACTGTTTTACTGGCAGCGAGTGTTTACTTCATCGGAATGCTCTCACCAAATTTAGTGCTTTTTACATTAGCCTTTGTGGTTCTGAATTATTTTTTGGGGAGGGCTCTTGAAAATCAATTAGATACAAAATGGAGGCTAAAGATTTTCTGGACAGCCATTTATACAAACATCGGCATTCTTGCTTTCTACAAATACATCAACTTTCTGTTTGAGAATATCAATGCCTTTCTGGGCCTGTTTGCTGCTGACCTGAACATCCCTTACCTGAACCTGATTATTCCTGTCGGAATTTCCTATTATACCTTCCAGGCACTGGGCTACATTATCCGCATCAACCGCCGTGCTGAAAAGGCGGAACACAACTTCATCCATTTTGCCAACTACCTTACGTTCTTCCCGAAATTTCTTGCCGGACCGGTGGAACGCTCGAACCATTTTTTCCCTCAGCTGAAAGCGGGCATTCGCTTCAGCGAAGAGAACCTGACCTCAGGCATGCGGCTGTTTTTGTGGGGGATGTTTAAAAAGGTGGTGATCGGTAATAACCTTGCAGCTCCTGTTGGACTGGTTTATGGTAACATGGAGCATTACTCGGGGCTGCCCCTGCTGATTGTTTTCTTCCTGCAGGCCATTCACCTTTACTGTGATTTCTCCGGTTATACCGATATGGCCCTTGGCATTGCCCGCATGTTCGGGATTAAGCTGACGGATAATTTCAACCGCCCGTTTTTTGCGAGAAATGTCGGTGAATTCTGGCGTAAATGGCACATATCGCTTTCCTCGTGGTGCAATGACTTTATTTTCTCGCCTTTCATTGTCAAATACCGCCGTTTCGGCAACAACATCGCCATCGCCGGTATTTTTCTGTCATTCTTCGTAATCGGCTTCTGGCACGGGGCCAACTGGACCTTTGTGGTGGTGGGTCTTTTGCAGGGAATTGCCATCAGCTATGAGTTTGCCACCAAAAAGAAACGTTTGCAGATCGCCTCGAAAATGAATCCGGCTGTGGTTGCCTTTGTTAGCAGAACTCTCACCTACCTTTTCTTTTCGTTTACCCTGGTTTTCTTCAATTCAAAGAACATCGGCGATGCATTTCACTTTATCACACATATTTTCTCAGATTTCAGTTTCAACCTGTCGGGCAATAAGCTGATTTACGATGCAACCAGCTTCTTTATTGCCCTGGGTGCTTTCGGGTTCCTTTACCTGACCGAAATCTTTCAGGAAAAGGGCGTGGATGTCGGAAAGTTTTTCCTGGGGCTGCCCCGGATTGTGCGGTGGATAGGGTATTATATTCTGATCATGGCGGTGTTCTACTACAGCGGAGCCGGTGATACGTTTGTTTACCTCAAATTCTGACCAATGATAAAAGGTGCTATGAAACGATATTTTCTCCGGCTGTTCCTGTTTTCTATCCCAGTGCTTCTCTATGCACTCATCATTCTGATGGTTGATCCCTACAATTTCCTGAATGTTTTTCACCTGATCAGCAATAAGGACAAGTTCACCGTCATTCAGCGGACCGATGAGAGCAGCCCCCGTGGCAACATTCTCTGGAAAACCATTGAATTCAAACGCAATCCATGTAAAAAGGTGATCATCGGTGATTCACAGGGGAAAGACATCAATGTTGACCTGATAAAAGAGATTACCGGAGATCAGTATTACAATTTCTGTTTTCCGGGGGCCAGTTTCCGGACCATGTTCGAGACTTTCTGGTTTACGGCAGAACACTCAAAACTGGAAACTGTCTATTTTCAGGTTGCTTTCATGAATTACAATGCAGAACGCGAATATGATATCTTCCATTTTGCTCTCGACTACTTTGATAAACCGGTGAATTATTTCACCACCAAAGAGATCTTCTTCGATGCTGTGGCCAACCTTGCCTGGGTAACTACCCGAAACCCCTGGATTGTGCAGCGATCCTATGAATTTCTGCCTGCAGCGCAAATGGAAGATGTGGCCCAGTTCAGGCTGAACCTGTTCTTCAGCAAATATGCCTACCCTTCGGGCTACGCAGCGGAGTTCAGGAAAATCATCAATTACTGTAACGAAAACAACATCGAACTGGTGTTTTTTATTCTGCCGGTTTATGAGGGTGTTGACAAGCACCTGGCGAAGATAGGCCTCACGGACGAGAAGGCACGGTTTAAAAGTGACATCCGTGGACTGGGGAAAACCATTGACCTGGACTTACTTACAGAGATCAAGTCGAA
>CALMDN010000544.1 GCA_937864935.1 uncultured Bacteroidales bacterium | reverse complement strand
TGGGATCAGCCTGAGGTTTACCCTGGCACAATAGGGCTGCCGGAAACATCCCGGATGCAGTCAGTTGATGATGAATGGGAGCATTGAAACTGTCTGAATTTTATCAGAGCCGGTCAATAAGCCTGTCTGTGGGCGCAGCCTACATTCAGATTTTTAGAAACAGTGCAACATCCCGAGTACGGACAATCAGGTGAGTTTCATTTTTATTTCATCCCAAAGCCTCGTAAACGATTCGGAGGATTCTGACCCCGGTTTCCAGGCAACCACAGGTTTTCTGTAAATTCCCATTTTTTCTGTGTCACTAAGGTAGGGGATGATGGTTTTACAGAACGGATCTTTCTGAAAGTCCCAGTCATTCAGAATGTCGCGGTGCATTGATTTACGGCGGTCAGCCATAGAAAAGAATCCACTGATGTTTGTGCCGGAAGCAAGGGGATTCTCCGTGAAATGTTCCATCAGGTCGGTATAGGTTCTCACCGAAAGGGAGGTCGGTACAACCGGAACCAGGATTAGTTTACTGGCCCTGAAAATAGATTCTGCCAGCAAAGTCAGGCCCGGGGGACAATCGATGAAAACCCACTGGTAGATTGATTCCAGGGGTTGAAGCATCTCCCTGATTCTGTCGCCGGGTCGTTTCATCTGTGCCAGTTCGGATTCGATTTCACGGTAAGCCCTGGTAGAGGGCAGGATATCAAGATGCACATAATCGGTGGCCTTGATGTGACTTTCGACCGGCGTTTTCCCTTTGATCAGTTTTCTTACAGTGGTTTTGATTTTGGGTTTTACCCTCAGGTAAAAACTGGCTGAGCCCTGGGGATCAAGATCGATCAGCAGCGTTTTTACTCCTGAAAACGAGGCAAGGGCTGCCAGGTTTACTGCCGTGGCTGTTTTACCGACCCCGCCTTTGATGCTGAAAACTGAAGTTACGTACATAGCACTTTAACGCTGAATTTTCAGCAGATTTGAGATCACTGACTGGTTTCAGCCCGGTTTTGGCGCAAGCAATTTTCCGGGAAAAACATTTTTCCGGAAGTAAAGTTAGTAAGTTACGGTTCAGGATGTTAAAAATTTATTGAAACAAGCGGAAATTAATTCGTCCGGGGCAATTTTAAACCGCTGAAAAATGGTTATTATTTGTAGCCTTTTGCTAATTTTGCCCCTGTCACAAACAATAAAAATCAACGTTATGAGCAGTCCTGCAGAATTGAAGTATACAAAGGAACACGAATGGGTGCGTTTTGAAGGAGATACGGCAGTAGTTGGTGTTACCGCTTATGCCCAGGGTGAATTGGGCGACATAGTTTTCATTGAGGTAGAAACCGTTGGTGAAACACTCGAAGAAGGCGAAACCTTTGGCACCATCGAAGCAGTAAAAACCGTGAGTGATATGTATATGCCGGTTTCAGGGGAGGTTCTCGAATTCAACGAAACCCTGAATACCAATCCGGAACTTGTGAACAAAGATCCGTTCGGAGAAGGCTGGATTGTGAAAATTAAACTTACTGAAGGTGCCGGTATCGGCCATCTGCTCGATGCAGCCGCCTATGATGCACTGATCGGAGCCTGATCAGTCGCGGGCAAACTTTTAGTGTCTGATGACTTCGTTCCTGAAGAATTTCTGGCCGGGGATGGTCTGGTTTGTGGTGATTCTGGTACTTACCCTGCTGCCGGGCAACTATTTCCCCAGGGTACAGCACTTCTGGCAGCTGTTTAAGCCCGATAAGCTGATACACCTCTCCATCTTTGCCATATTTGCCTTTCTGCTGATGCTGGGAGCCCTCAGACAATATCTGCATTCGGGCGACCGTTATTATACAAGGGTTTATCCGGTGTTGGTTTCTTTAGGCACCGGCATACTCACCGAAGTATTACAGGCATCATTGCCACTGGGACGCGAAGCGAGCGTATTTGACGGGATCGCCAACTTCACCGGAACTTTTGCAGGTTACCTGCTTTTTCGCCTTGCAGAAAATAATTATCTGAAGAAGAACTTTGGGAATTAAAAAATCACTAATTTAGCATACTCCGTATTTTAGGAGCTTTGATTGCGTAACTATTTATCTTTTAAGGATATGGAAGCAAAAAAATCGCCGAAAGCTGATCTTGAAAGCAAAAGAACAGTCTTTGTTCAAATCGGGCTTATCGTTGCGCTTGCTGCTATGCTGGTAGCCTTTGAGTGGAAAAGCTATGATGTGCAGCAAACTGACCTTGGCGCTCGTCAGGCAGAAAAGGTTGAGGATGAGATGATTGAAATCACCAACCAGAACAAACCTCCACCACCTCCGGCTCCGCCACCTCAAACAACCCTCATCAACATCGTAAACAACGACGTTGAAATCGAGACCGACATTGAAATCGATGCAGAAGCCACTGAATTAACAGAAATCCCGGAATATACTCCTGTTGCTGCCGCTGAAGAAGAAGAGGTAGTTGAAGCAGAAATCTTCACTGTAGTTGAAGAGTCACCCAGTTTCCCGGGAGGTGATGAGGCCCGTATCCGATTCCTTACCGAAAACATCAAGTATCCGCAGATTGCCCGTGAAAGCAGCATTCAGGGTACCGTTTATGTAACCTTCGTTGTGGAGAAAAACGGAAATGTTACCGACGTCAGGGTACTCAGGGGTATCGGTGGCGGCTGTGATGAAGAAGCCGTACGCGTTATCAAAGCCATGCCGAAATGGAATCCGGGAAAGCAAAGGGGAAAACCCGTGCGTGGTCAGTTTAACATGCCCATCAAGTTCACCCTAGCTGGTTAACGAACTGTATTATTCTGAAAGTCCCGGTGTTCTCTGGAATACCGGGACTTTTCATTTTTACATTTCTGACAAGGTTCAGGCAAAAAAAAAGAGGGCCGGAAAACCGGCTCTCTTTCTGGTAAACAAATATAAAGGAAACTTAGGGGGCAAATAAATGTATTCAATGATTTCTAACATTCCGATGGTTTATCAACCATCCGGAGCGGCCGGCCGGT
>CALMDN010000543.1 GCA_937864935.1 uncultured Bacteroidales bacterium | reverse complement strand
CTCACCAAAGCCTACGATTCAAACAAAAAACTGCTAGAACTGGATACCAAACGCGAATTCTATACCGAAGCCATTCAGAACCTCTTTGTGATCAGCGAACAGCTGTACAATCAAGGTGTCAACTATTTTAAACTGGGTGACTCACTCAATTCACCGGCAGAATATAACAAAGCTCTATTATCCTTCGAAAGAGCAGTTGAGGTCAATGCTTCATACGGCAGTGTTGATACCCTGGCAATATTCAACGCCGGATTGTCTGCCGATAAAGGCCTCAATTATCCTAAAGCCCGTGAATACTACGACAAGGTTATTGCCATGAACTATCCTCAGCCGTTGGTATTCAATTCATTATCAGATGTTTATCTGAAGGAAAAGGATACATTGCAAGCCATTGCCACCATCCAGGCAGGCCGTAAGAAATATCCGGAAAACTTCAACCTTCTGATCGCTGAAACCAATATCTACCTGGCTTCCAAGCAGAATGACAAAGCCATGGCCAACCTGGCAGAGGCAGTGAAAACCGACCCGATGAATCCGACCATTCACTACGCGGTAGGGGTCAACTATTTTACCATGAACAACCTCGAAGAAGCAGAAAAGAGTTACCTGCGCGCCATTGAGATCAAACCTGACTATTTTGAGGCAAACTACAACCTGGGAGCCTTGTATGTAAATCAGGCTGCTACCGTTATTGACAAAGCCAACAAACTTCCTTTATCAGCCGCTGCTGAATACGATGCACTGAAACTGCAGGCAGATGACATCCTGAAGAAATCAATTCCTTTCCTTGAAACAGCATCTAGACTTGACCCAACCGATAAAAGTACCTTGCTGTCACTGAAAGAGATTTATACAAGGCTTAATATGCTGGACAAAGGAAAAGAAGTGGAAGCCAAACTTGCCGGCTTGTAAACTTCTGCCGGATGATACAAAGGCTGCTCTGAAAGGGCAGCCTTTTTCGTTTCAGGGGAAGGGGTTCGAAAATACTATTTGACATAATATAAATTATAATACTTTTTAGATGGATTTAGTTCTACCTATTGTATCCTGAAATTAAAACGCTGGAAAACCGGATAAGCAATAGAACCAATATAAATCGGCGAATGTTTTCCGGAAAATTCTCTGCTTACAGAATTAAAATCGTAGCGTGGTTAGAAATGTTGTAGGATAATTACATTTCCATCTTTGGACTAAACGAAAGTTAATCATAAATCTCGAGTTTACTACGAAACAGGAAAATACAAATATCTGTATGGCCAGAAATTCACTGTAGAAATTCGGAAAAACTTTCCGATATCAAAAACTGGCAGATTGCTTATCCTTCAAAAGGAATAAAAAAAGGGAATGAAAACCATTCCCTTTTTTGTGACTCCGACAGGATTCAAACCTGTAACCTTCTGATCCGTAGTCAGATGCTCTATTCAGTTGAGCTACGGAGCCGTTTTGAGTGTGCAAAGATACACATTTCCTCAGAATTGCCAAATATTTCGGCTAATTTTGCTGCAAAACCACGAATCCGGCTCCTATGAACACAGATTGGGCGAAAGAAATCAATGTGGCCATAACGGTTTCTGACCGCGAAGGCAATATCATTGAAATGAATGATAAATCTGCCGAAGTATTCTCCCGTTACGGCGGGCATGCGCTGATCGGCCGGAAACTGAACGATTGTCACTCAGATCGTTCGGTGGATATCATGAATGAGATCATCCGCAGCAAATCAACAAATGTTTATACAATTGAAAAGAACGGGGTAAAAAAACTGATTTACCAGTGTCCGTGGTATCAGAATGGTGAATACGCCGGACTGCTGGAGCTGTCAATGGTTATTCCTGAAGTCCTTCCTCATTTTGTCCGTTAATCAAACTCGGTTTCCGATACTTTACGCTGTTCTTTTTTCTGGGATACAGCCTTCTTGTTTCGGATTCTTTTTTCCTTGGAGGCTTTTCCCGCTTTGGTCGCTTTTCTGGCCTTTACAGGCTGAAGACAGCCTGAGATCAGTTTATAGAACCTGAAGAGTACATCTTCTTTATTGGCTGCCTGGCTCCTCTCCTTCTGAGAATACATCCTCAGGGTTCCGCTATTGCTCAGCCTGGCATGAAGCTTCAGCAGCAATAAGGTCTTCTCAGATTCACTTAACAACACAGAATTATTGATGTTGAACCTGATCTCAACCCGGGTTTCGGTTGTATTCACGTGCTGCCCGCCTTTCCCACTGCTCCTGGAAGTGCTGATTTCCAGCTCCTGCTCCAGTTCAGGCAATCCGAAACGTTCCATCGAAGTATTTTATCTGCAAAGTATATAAAAAAAAGAGCCCGGAGGCTCTTTCCAATTTATTTTGTTCCGGTCTTAATGGTACATCCGATTGCCTTGGTGAAATCGGGACTAGGAGTTTTGTTTTCAAGCAAAGCCTTGATGGCATTTTCAAGATAGGCATTTTTTACCGCACCTTCATCCTGAGAGTTATCGTCAATGGCTCCGATGTAGGCCACAATATTCTCTTTCCCCTTTTTGCTGATCAGGAAAACATGGGGTGTACGGGTGGCACCATAAAGCGGATAGATTTTCTGACCTTCATCAAAAAGGTAAGGAAAAGTAAAGGATTTTTCATCAGCCCTTGCCTTCATTTCCTTGAATCCATCGGCAGGTACAATGGCGGGATCGTTCGGATTAATGGCGATAACCGGGTATCCTTTTGACTTGTATTTGTTGTCGAGGGCAATAATCCTGTCTTCATAGGCTATTGAGAATGGACAGTGATTGCAGGTGAAAATCACCACAAATCCCTTCGCATCTGGAAAATCGGAAAAGGAAACAAAGTTTCCATCCACATTTTTCAGTTTAAATTCCGGGGCAACATCCCCCACTTTTACACCCTGAGCTGAAAGCTGCAGGCCACTGATGGTTAAAAAAATGAAGGCCAACAGGAAGTTTTTCATTGTTTGATCATGTTTAGGTTAATAATTTCAGCCAATTCTTCATAGGTAAACCCTCTTTCGTAAAAAGCACGGAAATTCCTGTTGTAAATCAGAGTTGCAGGCAATGCTCCTGACCACTCAGGACTGACCTTGTCAATCCACGCGTTTGAATCCGGATCGTCGAGCAGGATGACTTCAGGTTGGAGGTTGTGCTTTTTAACAAAAGGTATAAGTCTATTTTCCAGCTGTTTACGAAAATCAAGACTTACCAGCTTCACACTCACTGCCTGGTTGCTGTACTCTGCATGCACCCTCTCAAAAGCCGGAAGTTCTTTTACACAGGGACTACACCAGGTTGCCCAGAAATTAACGACATAAGTCGTGTCGTTTCTTTTGTCGAGCAGAGGTTTAAGACCGTTGAAATCTGTGATCCGGATTTCCTGAGCCGACATTACTTTACCGATCAGCAGCAGCAGGAATACGAAGTTCAATGGTTTCATGAAGTTTACCTTTGTTGTGTCAACAAGTTCATTCAGTAAAATGTTCGTAAAACCCAGGATTGGATGTAAAGAAAGTTGAGAAAAGGAACTGTTCCGGAACCAGACATCATTCTTTCACGGCTGTATAGACCGCTTTTCCGTCTATTACAGTAAGCAATACACGGGTATGGGGAATTTCACGCTCAGGGACCTGCATAATATCCTTATCGAGCATCACGAAATCGGCGTTCATCCCGGGTTCAATGCTTCCCCTGCGCTGTTCCTCGAAACAGGACATGGCTGCCCAGCGGGTAATTGACCTGAGGGCTTCCTGTCTTGTAAGTGCATTTTCCTTTTGGAAACCGCCTTTCGGGTAACCATTGAGGTCTTTTCTGGCAACTGAAGCATAGAAAGTGTAAATCGGGCTGATGTTTTCGATCGGAAAATCGGTTCCGTTGGGAATCCAGCCATTTTGCTGCATCAGGGTTTTCAGGGCATAGGCGTTCCTGATGCGGTGATCACCGAGTCTGTGTCTTGCCCATTTCATATCCGATGTAGCATGGGTTGCCTGAACTGAGGGCACTATTGAAAATTCACCGAAAAGCCTGAAATCATCCGGATGCACGACCTGAGCATGCTCAATTCTCCAGCGAAGATCGTTGCCGGGCAAAAGGTAATTGCTGTATACCTTCAGGGCTGTTCTGACAGCTGAATCCCCAATGGCATGTGTATTAACCTGATAACCATTGTCGTAAGCAAGTACGCAGTACCTTCCAAGGTCTTCGGGGGTTATGGTCAGTATGCCATACTCTCCGGGCGCATCACTGTATGGCTTCAGAAGGCAGGCTCCCCTCGATCCGAGTGCTCCGTCGGCATACAGTTTTATTGATCTTACACTGAGTTTCGGCTTCAGAAAAACTCCTTTCCTCAGGAAACGGTCGATGTTTGCTTCCGATGGGTTGATCATGGCGTAGATGGCCATCTTCAACTGATCTTCAGACTGAAGGCTGTCGTAGTAATCAATGATGCCGGCATCAATCCCGGCATCGGTAACCATGGTTAAACCCACGGCATAGCATTGGTTGGCAGAGTTTTCTATCAGTGAAAAAAGCTCATTCCCCTTTGGCTCAGGAATCAGGCTTCTGAACCTGTCGGCCATGGATTCAAGAAAGACTCCTGTGAAGAGTCCGTTTCTCATGATGGCTTCTTTTTTGTTCTTAACGCTGTCGGCTGTGATGCCCGACAAGGCAATGGCGGCATCATTCACCAGCACGGCATGTCCGTCAACCCTGATCAGTACAACAGGATTTTCAGGAAACAACTCATTCAGTTTTTTATTGTCGGGAAACTGCTGGCCGGGCCAGTTATTCTGATCCCATCCCCTGCCGGTAATCCATTCGGAGGGTTGGCTTTTCTGTCTTTCGCTCAGTATTTCCAGTATATCGTCAAAGGAATGCGCTTCTGAAAGGTCCGCGTATCTGGCCAGCAAAGCAAGCCCGTAGAAATGGCTGTGTGGATCGATGAAGCCCGGGTAAATGGCTTTACCACCGGCATCGAGCAGTGAATCGGCACTGTATCGGGACTGAATCTCATCATTGTCACCCACTTCAAGTATTTTTCCATCAGCTACAGCCATGGCTGAATAAATACTGAAAGCACTGTCAGCTGTGTAAATCACGGCGTTGGTAACAATCAGGTCAACAGAAGTCTTGTCGTTCCGACAGGAGGTAAGCGTCATAAGAATCAGTTGAAAAAGCAGCAGTTTACGCAGCATCAGCCTGTTTTTTCAGCAAACTTAAGCAATATTCTATTTTGGTTTTTTCAATACCGCTTGTTTTTTCCCACAGCCAGCCAAAACTTTTCAACATCGGGAATTGTTTCAGTTTTTAATTGTCGTATTGCTTCTTTCGCTGATGAAGATCGTCCCGGGATATGTTTTTTTTCTAAAAGAACCTCTACCCGGCATAAATTAGGTTTTTAGTTGAACGATTATTAAAAACCTTTGTTAATTTTGAAGCCTGAAATTTAACATCTCATGAATATGATAAAAAGTCTGTTTACTCCAAGGTTGGTGGTTGTATACATTGCTGTAATTGCAGCGGTTGTTCTTCGTTTACTTCCCCACTGGCCCAATTTCACGCCGGTAGCAGCTATCGCTTTGTTCAGCGGGGCAACCATCAGCAGAAAATCTC
>CALMDN010000542.1 GCA_937864935.1 uncultured Bacteroidales bacterium | reverse complement strand
CGTTTTGTTCAAATCAGAATACTTATACTTACGTGCCTTCCAACGGTGATCAGGTTTATGCAGTTATGACCACCCGCATTCCTGCCTGCATCACCGGCTCACCTGCCACCTCCAACACCACCACCATGGTAGTGAATCCGCTGCTGCCGGTAAGCGTTACCATCGCCCCGGATCTGAACAACGTATGTCAGGGTACCAGCGTTACTTTCACCGCTACTCCTGTTAACGGCGGATCAACCCCTGCATACCAGTGGTACCGCAACAGTGCTCCTGTTGGCCTGAACCAGGCAACCTATACTTTCGTTCCGAACAATAATGATCAGGTATATGTAGTTCTCACATCCAATGCAACCTGTGCAACAGGAAGCCCGGCAACTTCAGCAGCAACTACAATGGTAGTGAATCCGCTGCTGCCGGTGAGTGTTACCATTGCCCCGGATCAGAACAATGTTTGTCAGGGTGTAAGTGTAACCTTCACCGCAACTCCGGTAAACGGCGGAACCCCGTCGTACCAGTGGTACTTGAACGGCTCACCGGTCGGAAGCAACCAGAATACCTATACCCTGGTTCCGAACAACAACGATGCTGTATATGTGGTAATGACTTCTACAGCCACCTGCGCTACCGGCAATCCTGCTACCTCAGCAACCACCATCCTTTCTGTTTATCCTCCGCTGGTTGCGAGTGTATCTGTTGTTGCTGATCAGAACAATGTATGCCAGGGAACTTCAGTAACCTTCACCGCTACCCCGGTTAACGGAGGAGCTACTCCCGCTTATCAATGGTATCGCAACGGATCACCGGTTGGTGCTAACCAGGCTACATACACTGTCGCTCCAAACAACGGAGATCAGGTTTACGTGGTCATGACTTCAAGCATTTCGTTCTGTATCACCGGAACCCCGGCAACTTCCAACACAACCACCATGGTTGTCAATCCGCTGTTGCCGGTGAGCGTAAGCATTGCTCCGGATCAGAACAATGTTTGCCAGGGTACTACCATCGTTATGACAGCTACCCCGGTGAACGGCGGTTCAACACCTGTATACCAGTGGTATCGCAACGGAAACCCTGTAGGTTCAAACCAGGCAACCTACACCTTCGTTCCAAACAACAACGATCAGGTGTATGTGGTCTTAACCTCCAACGCAACCTGTGCTACCGGAAACCCGGCTACCTCCAATACCGTTACCATGATCACCTCTCCCGGTGCAGCAGCCGGTGTTACCATTGTTGCCGGTTCGAACGATGTATGTGAAGGTACCGAAGTGGTATTCACCGCATTCCCGGTCAATGGCGGAACCCCTGACTATCAGTGGTATGTTAACGGGCAGACAACCGGCACCAACAGCTTCTCTTTCTCCTACTTCCCTGAAGATGGTGACGAAGTTTTCGTGGTAATGACCTCCAGCCTTGTGTGTGTATCCAACAATCCTGCTACTTCCAATACCGTTGAAATGAGCGTTAATCCGACTGTAACGGTTACAGCCGTGATCGAAGCTGAAAACAACGGTGTTTGTGCCGGTGAGGAAATGATGTTCAGTGCTGAAGTCACCAATGGAGGCAATGCTCCTGCGTATCAGTGGCAGGTCAACGGCATTGCTGCCGGCGACAGCCCTGAGTTCACCTATGTGCCTGCCGATGGCGATGTGGTAAACCTTGTTTTCACCTCAAGCCTCTTCTGCACGGTTCAGAACCCGGTAACTTCCAACAGCATCACAGCCGAAGTATTTGATCTTCCTGCCGTAACCTGGGAATCATATGAATATCCCCTGATGTGCGTTAACTGGCCGGATATGGAGCTTTCAGGCGGTTCACCGGAAGGTGGTGTTTACTCAGGAACCGGTGTTGAAAACAATATGTTCTCACCTTCCACCGTTGGCGCAGGATCTTACACTGTAACCTATACCTACACCGATGAGAACGGCTGTTCAGGCACCGCAGAATTCACCATAGTGGTTGATGAGTGCGTGGGTACAACAGATCCTCAGTCGGCTGCCGCTTCCATGACCATCTATCCAAACCCTGTTGAAAACAGGCTGTTTGTAAAAATGACCAATATGCCTCAGATCAGCTCCATGCGGATTATCAACGGAACCGGATCTGTGGTACTGGAATCCAACCGCATTGATTACATTGCCGGCAACGGAATTGAGGTGCGTAACCTGAAACCGGGATTGTACACCCTTCAGGCAATTCACAGCAATGGCATTGTCAGCAGAACGTTTATCGTCAGATAAGCTGCAGATTATCTATAAGAGCGAAAGGCCGGCTTTTCAGCCGGCCTTTCTTTTTGAATCAAAACTAAACAGGGATTTCTTGAGGAATGACTGAAAAAAAAGCCGGAATCAGGGATTGTTGCTGTGAATATTCCTTCCTTTGCTTAACAAGTTGAAAACCACCAAATAATCAATACCTTGCTGAAAGAAAAGCAACAAACCCCATCCGGCCTTCAATAACCCAGCATTATGAGAAGATGTACAGTAATTGAAGAACATTTCCCGTAATTAGTGTACTAATAACACTAACTTGCGCCAAAAGTAATTCATTATTTTTAATGTTTCACAATGTGACCGGATTTTTTTTCAAAAAAAGTTTCAATAATTTCTATTCGTCTATTTTTCAATAATTTACAAATGGAAGAAATCCGTAATTTTCAGCAGCCATGGCATCCTTAGCCCGGCTTGTACCTGATACAACCATGCCTGAAAAAATTTAGCACACAATGTTCATTTTTACACTAAGTCTTCGGTTTTTCAATATATTGGTGTATATTTGCCACTCAGGATTACACAAACACCCGTTAACCAGCCGTATTTCCCGTACACTAATTGTTTGGCAATGGTTCAGAAAACCAATTCTCTTAACTACCATGTTTCGGTTGACTGTGTAGTTTTTGGCTTCGATTTCGGAAAACTGAATGTGTTGTTGCTCGAGCGCAACTTTACCTACCGGGGAGATGAGTACAACGACCTGAAGCTTCCGGGTGATCTGGTACGCACCGATGAGGACCTTGATACTGCAGCTTCGCGGGTACTGAAAGAGCTGACCGGGCTGGAAAACATTTACCTGAAACAGTTTGCCGCCATCGGAACCCCCAACCGCCTGAACAGGCTCGACAGAGACATGGAATGGCTCAGGTCAATCGGCCATCCTGAGGAAGTGGTGGTAACCGTTGCTTATTATTCACTCATCAACATCGATCAGGATAAAATCGATAAATTCTGCCTTCAGGCCAACACCCGCTGGCATCCGGTGGCTGAAATTACCGAACTGGCCTTCGATCACATGGAGATTCTGAACGATGCCCTTCTGATGCTCAGGTCGGAGTTAAAATCGAATCCCATCGGCTTTGAACTGCTTCCTTCCAAGTTTACCCTGAGCCAGCTGCAGAAACTTTACGAAGTGATCCTGGGAACCGACCTCGACAAGCGGAATTTCCGTAAAAAAGTTTCGAATATGCCCTATGTGGTGCCCATCAACGAAAAGGAAAAGGATGTCTCGCACAAACCCGCCCGGTACTACATTTTCAGCAAAAAGGTTTATGAAAAAACCCGCAAGAACTCCTTCGATTTTTCTGTCTGACATGCACTTTTCGTAAACCCTGGTACGTTTTAACAGCAGCATACACTTTACCTGAAGGCAAAATGCATACCATAGAGCCATTCTACGCCTGGCGAAACCTCTACGACCCCTCAACCGATCCCCGCTCTCCCTTTTTCGGGGCCACCTACAGCGAAACCCTCTGTATCAATTCAGTATACAACTATTTCATACATCCGCAGTGGGATGAGTTCGGTTCAGCAACCCTGTATGCCAAGATACTCTATGCCGACTACAACATCGGCTTCTGTGTGATTGAACTGCTCGGCGAATGGAACGATCTGCTCTACAACGACATTATGTTTCTCAAAAGAAACATTGCCGAAATAATGATTGAAAAAGGCATCAACAAGTTCATCCTGATCGGGGAAAATATCCTGAACTTTCATGCCGACGATGATTCCTATTACCAGGAATGGTTTGATGAGGTGGAGGAAGGATGGATTGCCCTGCTCAACTTCAGGCCCCATGTAAGCGCGGAGATTCAGCGCGGGAGGCTCGACTATTACCTGGCCCTCGGAGGTAAGCTCGACGATGTCAGCTGGAGAACCCTGAATCCGAAACAACTCTTTGAGTTGGTTAATACACAGATTACCAAACGTTTAAATCCATAAAACCTTGATCATCCATACTACAATCAGTGTCTCCGGAAGGGTGCAGGGTGTCGGGTTCAGGTATTCGGCAAGGCAGTTTGCACAATCCATAGGGCTCAAAGGAACGGTGCGGAACGAACGCGACGGTTCGGTTACTGTTGAGGCAGAAGGCAGTCAGGAACAGATTCAGCTGATGATCGGCTGGTGCCAACGCGGGCCTGCACGGGCCATGGTAGAATCAGTCAGGTACTTTTCTGCGCCGGTGGAAGGATTTACCTCTTTTGAAATCCGGTAACCTCAGAAACCATCCACGGGCTTTTCAACCCATCAGTAAGCAATTGCCTGCAGCATTTCCCGTTTCCCGGGAGGACCCGGAAGGCGGTTGGTGACAAAACCCGACTGCTGCAGCGCCCTTCTTACGGATCCTTTGGCGGCATAGGTCACCAGAATCCCTCCCGCTTGCATCGCCGCCCTGATCTTCTGAAAAACGGCAGGCTCCCACAGGGCCGGCTGAACCTCAGCCGAAAACGCATCGAAGTACACGAGGTTGAAAAAGCCGGATTCCAGCACCGCCTGCTCTATTCCGACATCCACACGCCCTAGCGTAAATCCCTGCCTCAGCAAGCGGCTCCCGCGGCAAAAGCTGTGCATCTGCTCAAACCGGGGAGCAAAGGCTGCATAGGCCTCCGAACTGCAATAATTGAGCATCAGCACCTCCTCTCCTGTCAGCGGTTTTGGTTCTATGCCCAGATAATGTATTTCAGCGGCCCGGACAGATGGCTCTGCCAGGGTCAGCAGGCAATTGAGGCCGGTTCCGAAGCCGACTTCGAGGATATGGATGTGCTCAGGCTGCTTCAGCTGTTTCAGTCCTGCCTCAATAAACACATGCCGAGACTCCTGTATGGCCCCGTGAACGGAATGGTAATGTTCACCCGTTTCGCTGCTGAAAAGGGTTACCGATCCGTCGCCGGTGATGACCGCATTGCGCTCCATATTAACGTGTATACAACAGATGAATGTCACGGATGGTATCTGACAGTGTAAACAGCTCCGGATGGTTTATATCGCTCAGCAGGAAGGTGCTGAGCTGCTTGCCGTAACTCACAAAAAGCTGCTGTGTGAGGGGCTCCCAGGCAACCTCAGCGGGATTGGGCTCCGCGATCAGGCTTGTGATGCTGCCCGACTCCGGCCGGTACCAGTAAACGCCCGATTCAGCCGTGATAAAAGCATTGGTGGCTTCGGGCATGCTCACCTTTCTGATGGTTCCGAAGGGGAATGTACGCAGTGTGACCATGGAATTCTGCGTCTCGCTGTATTGCTGTATGGATGAATCATCCGGGCCGTTTACAAAAACCAGCAGCCCGTTGTCCGAAACGCCGGTGAGGGCAGCAGCCTTCCCTGAAAATTCTGTTTGCCTGAAGACATTTCCGGCCGGATAGTTGAACAGTACCAGCTGACTTCTGTCTGAATTAAACCGCTCAAATACAGCAGCGATCCACTGTTTATAATGCACAATCCGGGTAAAATAACCATTCTCAAAGCCCGTGCTCCGGAAGGTAATGTTGCCCGAGCTGGTATAGCCCTGAATCATCGCACCCCGGGTAGCAGTAAATACCTCCGCATTGTCGCAATGTACTGCAGTAAAATAGGGCAAAGGCGGGGCAGAGTTGGCCGGAAACGACCAGTTGAGCGCCCTCGTGTCAGGATTCCAGGCTTCAAAACTGCCGGTGACATCTCCCGCCTTATACACCTGCCGGTACCTCGAACTCACGGCACTGCCGGAGTAATCGCCCGAAAAGGAGAGCAGGGCTTCCCAGGTCCCTGTTGCGGGCAGCCGGTTCAGGGTGTATCCTGAGTTGCCTCTGCCGGTAACTGCCAGTACCGACTCAAACTGAACAGGCAGGCTGGTGTACTGAATACCTGCCCAGTCGTTGGTGATCCCGTTTGAGGAGCCGGCCCTTACATTTACTTCCAGCACCCCGGTTTCGAGGAGACGGTCGTTGAGCACGAAGCAGGTTCGCAGTGCGAAGGTATCGGCTCCGGGGTAAAACATCTGCACCTCCCCTGCCAGAATGCCATTCTCCCCGCTTATGGAAACCCTCACGTAATCAATGGTCTCACTGTGGCTGATCTGCGCTTCCACCCAAAGCGTATCGCCATAGCCAACGGCCGACCCGGCAACAGGCCTGCTGATGTTCACTTCCGGCAGGGGCCCCTGATCTTCTTCCCTTTTGCAGGAGACAGCAAGCATCAGGGCTGCGAGGCACAACCACATTAATTTCTGCATGGCACAAAGTTACGAATGCTGTTGCAACCTGTTACAAAAGCGTTAAAATCGTCCACGAATTGCACGAATTTTCACGAATTCATATTCTAATTTAACCGCTGCGGCCAATGCCGCAACACCTCAATAATAAGCTCGGGAGAGGTGTAAGGTTGATAGCCAATACCGGTAACCCTGAAAACCAAGCCCCGGATGCCTGTCCCGGTAATTGCGGGAGACGTAAGGTGAATTTTAAACGCAATCAACCCGCTTCAGGATGCCACAGAGGACTGATCCGCAGAACACCGGAGGCATATCGGGTGATCCCCGCACAATCAGCGGATGGACACCCCTCCCACCCTGTTGCCTGAAAAAATAGAAAATAAAATCATTTGCACCATCGAAACAATCTCGCTACCTTTATATGATAAAAAACATATCGCTATGCTGGATCAGATAAAAAATGAAAATGTACTCTGCATCGACATTGAAACCGTTCCCCAATATCCCGTGTATGATGAGGTTCCCGTTTTGATGAGAAAGCTATGGGACATCAAGGCCTCCAGACTGGCCTCAAAGGAAGAAGAAACACCTGAGATCCTTTACGAACGGGCAGGCATTTACGCTGAATTCGGAAAGATAATCTGTATCTCGGCAGGCATACTCAACGGGGATGTACTGAGAATCAAATCGTTTTCAGGAAAAGATGAAGCGGAACTGCTCAACAGTTTTGCCGACATGCTGAACACGAAATTCAGTAAACCGCAGTATCTGCTCTGCGCCCACAACGGCAAGGAATTTGACTTCCCCTACATTGCCCGGCGCATGCTGATCAACGGCATCAGACTGCCTGCCATTCTTGACATTGCCGGCCGCAAACCCTGGGAGGTTCAGCACCTTGATACCATGGAACTCTGGAAATTCGGGGATTACAAGAACTACACCTCTCTGGCACTGTTAACAGCCATTTTCGATATTCCAACCCCAAAAGACGATATCGATGGCAGTCAGGTAGGCAATGTTTATTGGGTAGAAGACAACCTGAACCGCATTGTGGAGTATTGCCAGAAAGATGTGGTCGCCATTGTGCAGCTCTTCCTCAGGTACAAAGGAGAACCGCTGATTGCTTCCGATAACATCAGTATCGCTGGCTGAATCTGTTTGCTGCAAACCGGTGAGAGAGCGCAGGAACCTCACTGCGATCCTTACTCCGGATCCGTTTTACTGGCCGGCAGGCTGCTTCTCCGTACAATCTGATCAAATTGTAATTGAAAGGTCATCATGTTACAGGAAGAGGGAATTATTTTATTTAATTGTCCACGAATTACACGAATTTGCACGAATATGTTATCGTCCACGAATTACT
>CALMDN010000541.1 GCA_937864935.1 uncultured Bacteroidales bacterium | reverse complement strand
AGCGAACCTGAGCTTGTACCTTTGCTGGAAGCAAGCGGAGAAGCTCCCGTACACCAGCTAAGCACCCTCACCGAGCACATCGCTATGCAAACAGCCCAGGCAATTCCGGAACCCAACACAGGAACAGTGCTCATCACCGGCGGAGGGGCCCACAATACCTACCTCATCAGCCGCATTCAGGCATACACCAAAACCGAACTTCACCTGCCCGATAAGTTGACCATCGACTTCAAAGAGGCTCTGATTTTTGCATTGCTGGGTACTCTCAGGTTTCTGAACAGGAATAACTGCCTTGCTGAAGTCACCGGTGCTGCTGCTGACAGTTCGGGTGGAGCCATCTACCTCCGCTGAAATCCCCGGACCGAAAATCACAAATTTATTTTTATTATGAACATGCGTTCATAATTAATCTTACCTTTGCAGCAAACCATATTTTGCAAACCCAATTCAACAGTCATGAAAATAGCACTTCCAAGCAACGACGGGACTACTGTCTCTGCACATTTTGGCCGCAGCCGCGGTTTCATCATTTTTGAAACAGATAACCACCATATCCTGAAAGAGGAATACCGTGAAAACAATGTCACAGGCCATGCTCAGGGGCACCATCATGATCACGACCACCACCATCAGCAAGGCAGTGAAAATCACGCCCATTCTCATGCCGGAATCCTCGGTGTTCTCAGCGATTGTGAGGTGGTGATTGCCGGTGGAATGGGCCATCGCCTCTATACCGACCTGATGGCGGCCGGTAAAAAGGTATATGTAACCAGGGAAAACGATGCCCGCAAAGCTGCTGAACTGCTGCTGAAGGATGACCTTGACCACAACCCGGAGGTTTGTTGCCACCACTGAGTGGAAGTGGCAGGAATTTTGTGCCTTCACAGCATACTCTGCGGATGATTCGGGTAATGCCCGGCTGTTCCGGCAACCATACTGCAAATAAATGATCTCTTCATTAAAAAAAACCATTACCGTAATTTGCATCGGATTGCTGATCCTTTCAGTCAGCAGGCTGAATGCCCAGAACCAGATTGATACCATCGTTCGTCTTCCTGTTATCGAAATCCACGACACTCTTTCCGGCAGGTTAATCCGAGGGGCAGTTATATCATCTCAGAAACTGAGCAGTTCAGGGATCAGTGATATCGGCGAATACCTTC
>CALMDN010000540.1 GCA_937864935.1 uncultured Bacteroidales bacterium | reverse complement strand
CGTTGATCTCTTCCAGCTTGCCCGATCCGACAAAGGTGCGTGAGTCGGGCCGTTCGAGTTTCTGCACAAAGGTTTTGCGTGCTTCACCGCCGGCCGTTTCCAGCAGGAAATCGAGTTCAGCCAGGGTCTCTTTTACCCGGTTTTCATCCTGCCGGCCGGTGATCAGGCCGACAAGTACAGCAGTTTCAGTGATGGGGGAATGGTCAATCATTCAGTAAGATGCATGAATTGGTGCGGCAAAGATAGTGTAAATGTCGCACCCCTTGCCGATTCATTGTGTTGAAACCGGATCGTGAGGGTACGCCGGGGGGCTGCTGACCGGGTCCGGATTTCAGAAAGGAATCCCACATGTTTATATGTATCGGCAACCGGTAATGCCTGATATGTTTCTTCAGGTCAATCATTAAGTCAGACACACAGTTTTTTTCAGTATAATATAGTAAGCGGATGAATTTCAGGGTTGTTAAAAGTTGAATCTGAAAGAAAGTAAAGTCTGGAAAGGACGGACAATAATTGTTGACTCCCAGACTGAAAAATCATTCGAAAGATAGGATGTATATGTTTCCGAATTAAAAATATTGGTGCATTTTATCTCTAAATCAATTTTGTGCCTGGTAATTGTATACCTGTATAAAACATCAACAAAAAAATCGCTTTTTGCGCTACGACTGTAGGAATCAGCAGTAAGACTAATGAGCTGATTTTTCGCCGGAAACCAGAAAAAGTTGATATTGTACTTCGTTAACCTGATTTGGTTTTTGTTTTCTTTTCCTATAAAAGTCATGATTTCGTTATATCCGACGCTATAATCCAGATTCATCCATGGGGTCAGATGGATAGAAATTTTCGGATCAATAGAAATAATACGGTTTATTGTTTTAATAACTTTGCCATTCACCAGTGATTGACCTTGCTTAAGTGCCAGACTCGCACGCAAACTAAGGGTTGTTTTCATGAACGACATATATTTACTCGAGTAAACCTGGGAAAAGTGTGTTTTGCTAAATGCCGGACTGCTGATATTTGTTGAAACAAATGATCCGTCATCATCATTAACCAGGTTATTGATTGTATTATTTGATTGGTTAATCGAATAAACATAAATGAGTGTATTGAACAAAGAAGTAATCTGATTCCGGTGTTCGATGCGGGAATAGAAACGTTGCATTTTTTTCGTAGAAAGGGGAACAACATTTTTACTCAGACTTCTGAAATTGTTTAAAATGTATCCGCTATAGCTCTCTTCAACGTCATTGAGCCTTAGTTTGTTTTCCCAGTAAGCCAATATTCGCCAGAAGCTATGTATCCTGTAATCCAGTGAAACGCGGTTACTGTGTAACAGTTTGGTCAGCGATTGAACATTTTCCGGATTTTCTTCGGATAAATCTGCCTTTTGTGCGCTTAGGGAGAAAGTGCCTTTTAACTTCAATTTTTCAGTTTTGTACTCAATATCGGTGAGTAAGTACGACTGAGTCCCACAAGTTGTTACATGATTGGAAGCTTCAGGGCCCAGAAAAGATTCGCCGTTGATTTCCCGGATAAACAAACTGCTCTCTAAGATTTGCTGACGGTAGATAACACCAAGTTTGGGAGAAAAATTCCAATGACCTGCATTAAAGAACAAGCCAGCAGAATTGGCAATATGCAATCTTCTGACATCAATTTCCTGTAGCGCATGATCATAAGTTTCGCCATTATTCAACTCTTCTCCGAACTGGCCTGGCTCTGCTTTCAGGCTGTGTTGATTCTGGTCAAAGAAGACCAGGGAATGAAACTCCCAGATATGCTTTCCAATAGGATAGTATAATCTGCATTCGTTAGAAATGTTTTTAAAAGGATTTGTTAATGATTGTAATACATTCGTATTCTCAGAAAATACATATCCTGATTGTGTGCCCCAGGCTCGTTGAATCTTCAGGTCATTCTGCAGATAATTCTTTCTCACATTGCGGCTTATACTGAAATTTGCGAATAAAAGACCGGCAAAGAGTTTATTATCAAATTGTTCTGTAAATTGGAGGGTGTCATCAGGTATATAAAAAGAACGAAGAACATTTGTAGTTGATTGTTGATTACCAGAGGTATAGAAGACATTTGATCTCAGATTCAAATTCTTCCCTATCTGCTTTAAACCATTGATGTTCAATAGATAATCATTGTTATTCAAGTATCGGTCAGTACTGATTTCTTCTGGGTTTTCCGGGATCACATTCAGGAACTCAACCTTACCATTAGGTCGCTCATCATAACTGCCAATATCTTCTTGTGTATATACTTCCATCTGCCGTGATATGTTATTCCCGGTGTTATTGGTTTGAAATGATGTAAGGAACTGAAACTCTTTTGTAAAAATCATGGGTGTTAAATTAACATCTCTCAGAAAAGGTTTAAAACCTGTTCCCAGAAGTGCTGTTCCTGTAGTAGTGACACCTCTTTTAATCTTAAGATTCAGAGCAGCTTGCCGGGACTCAACTTTCCCTTCAAGCATTCTCAGGGGTTGATGGTTCTCCAGAATTTCGACTGCTGTAACAGCAGTTTTTGGCAGATTTTTACTCACAACGGAATACCTACCCTCCATCAAATCAAGCCCTTCAACATAGAACCTGTTGATAGGCATACCCTGGTATAGTATCTGCCCGGAACTTTCTACTGCAATTCCTGGCATACGTTTCAAAACATCTTCGATTGATCTGTCCTCAGGACGGGTAAATGATTGAACCAGATAGCTCAGAGTATCTCCCCATTTCTGAATAGGAGATGCCATTACAGTTACCCCCTCAATATCCTTAATCTCCTCTGTCAACGTGTATTTCAGGCTTTGACTTTGATTGGATATAATCCTGACTACATCATTATAATTAACAGAGCTGACTTTAATCCTAAGACTATCAGTACCTGAATTCAACTTCACAGTAAATCTTCCTTCCTCGTCACTGATAGCATAAGCTAAAACAACATCAGATACTTTTTCATACAACAGGATGTTTATTCTGGGAATAGCATTCCCCGAAGGATCAGCGATTTGTCCTTGAATAATAACTTGCCCCAAAAGTGCCGGATGAAAAAGCATCAAAAGGCATAAAAACAGCAAAATCAAGCGTGATTTTGGATATCGGAAGGGCTCAATAACCATTTTATTTCCGTTTCAACTCAATGGGATTGTTCCTTTTAGCCATATTTTTTGCAGCTTTTTGCTGTGACTCATTGCTCATTCCGGCTCCGCTGGCTCTGCTTATAATGTCCTCTCTGAAAGAATCCTCCGCTTTAAAAAACCCTTGCTTTGTAGTTACGATGTAATCTTTATCCCTGATATCTATCATTAAATGAGGGCTGAGTTTATTCACAGACAGCATTTCAAAGTCAAAAAAATTACGCGAATCATGAATTCTTAAGATCAAACCAGGTAAACCATAGAACTTATATGGGCCATCGTTGTATGGTAATTCCGGGCTGAACCAGGCAATCCATTCACGACCTCCAAATTCACATACAGCCTTTTGAGCCTTAAAACCACCTATTGTAACTGTATCGTTTCTTATTTCCCAGTCAAATTGATTCAACTTCTCTTCAAATCTGTATGTTTCGGAAGGGATGTGTTGTATAAAAGTAATTTTGTCCCGAGGATAATTTTTCAGGATCTGGAAGGTAACCCCTGAGCGTGGAGTCTCCGGGCTATTCTGATATTGAAACACTTGTTCATTTGATGTGAATTTTCTTGAGGCCGTATCATTTATGTATACGGCACGGCTTACAAACTTGCTGACATCGTCACCTAAAAACAAAAGCATTTTTGTGCTTCCGACAGAGGATGCGTCTGTAGAATCAGATTGAAATTTGTAGGAATATGTTATGACCATTTTTGCAGGCTCAATTTCAATGTATTTGTGACCAAACAGTTGAGCAAAAGAACATTCGGCTATGAACATAAGGAAATAAAAGAAATAAGTTTTCATGATTTAAATATCAGATTGTAAAATTTGGTCTTTCGTTTCTAAAATAAAAGGCAAAAAGTGAGCAGTGAAGCTCACTTTTTGCCTTTTACCATTAATCATTTAATGGACAATCACACAATATTGATCTCCATTCATCCATATCCTGATCATCACAAACCACAACCAGATGCGTTGATCCATCACAACCACATCTCAGTGTCCACAAATGGCAAGGTTCATTATCAGCCCGCACTGTTGTCGGAATAATTAACGCAAATACACTGACCAGGGTAATTCCTAAGACTAATTTTTTCATGTTAAATAAGCTATTTAAGTTGCAAAATACAATTAATTGAATTTTATCTACTTCCACTTTCGCCAGGAAGTCACAACGAAACTAAATTGTGCGAACCTTACGCGCTTTTTCTGAGTTTAACTTTAGAAAAACGGAAACTAACTTATCTTTGTTGTGCCTCTCTGTAGATTTAGGTTTTACCTTGATTAAATTAGCGTTTGGTCTGTTAAGCCTCCCAGAGAGGCTTTATTGTTAAATATAAGTTAGGGGTGGCAAATCCCTGCTGCTTAATGGTGAATAATTTTTAATAGACAGCGTGAATACAAACGTTCAGACATATAAGTGGTACTCCTGAATATCTCACTTTCTCATTGCTTATATCCAACTTGATTCAGCAATATTAAATCAATTTTATTATTCCTGTACAATAAAGTGATCAATGATTAAATAATCGCAATATATATATATATATAATTAATACAATTAATATTCAGTAAATTACGGGCTGCAATGGTATTATTTGGAATTAATATAAATTATTCGCCATGACTACAGCTCTAGTAAAACTGGGTTCCTGTTTTCATTTAAAGCATTATGAATTATTCATTACATTCGTTTGAATTTCAATAGATTGCTCGTGTACTAATCTCAGCAGTTCCCCCAGAAACCGTGCGTCGAGGCCGGCATTTCCGCCTTTATGTATGCGATCGGCAAAGAGCTCTTTCCACCGCTGCAACTGCAGGATGGTGATGTTGTGGGCGTATTTGTAGCGACCCATTTCCTCAGCAATCAGCATGCGGCGGGCCAGCAGGCGTATAAGCTCGTCGTCGATCAGGTCGACCTCGTGCCTGAGTTCTTCGAGGGTTCGCTCAAACTCATGGTTGCCGGTCTGCCCGCGCAGTATGAGTTTGGTGAGTATTGCGGCCAGGGTTTCCGGACTTACCTGTTGGGCGGAATCGGTAAGGGCTTTGTCAGGATCGGGATGCGTTTCTATCATCAGGCCATCCATCTCGAGGTCCATGGCCTGTTGTGCAATCTGCTGAATGAGGCTGCGGTCGCCCCCGATGTGGCTGGGGTCGCAGAGTACAGGCAGCCCGGGCATCTGACGCATCAGGTCGATGGGGATTTCCCATTGGGGAGCATTGCGGTAAATGGATTTGCCAAACTGGTGGAATCCACGGTGAACAGCGGCCAGGCGGTGTATCCCGTTTTTGTGCAGCCGCTCAATGGCGCCTATCCAGAGTTTGAGGTCGGCATGAACCGGATTTTTAACCAGTACCGGAACATCAACGCCGCTGAGCGCTTCAGAAAGCTCCTGCATGGAGAAGGGATTCACCACGGTGCGGGCACCAATCCAGAGGATATCGATGCCTGACTTCAGGGCTTCATCCACATGGTGAGGCCTGGCAACCTCAACCGTGGTCAGCAGCCGGGTTTCTTCCTTTACCCGTTTCATCCAGCGCAGGCCATCAGCACCAACCCCTTCAAACGATCCGGGACGGGTGCGTGGTTTCCAGAGCCCTGCCCTGAATACCTTCACTTCCGGTATAGCGGAAAGTGCGCTTGCGGTGGTCATTACCTGCTCCTCCGTTTCGGCACTGCACGGGCCGGCAATCACCAGGGGCCTGGTACAACCGGGAATCCAGCCTGAAAGGGGAAAAAAATCCATGGTTCGAAGCGTTTTTGCAAAAGTAGTAATTCTGGCCGTGTTGCGCGTTTGAATTCCAGGTGTACCATGGAGTAAAATTGAATTACAAACACACCTGGATAAATGTTTTGAGAGGCAATGCGCCGGACGCCCCTCATGCGAAAGGATTATCGGGGGTTAACGGGATTCTTCACCTTACGCTTCCCTCAATTCGTGGAACAGGCCTCCATGGCTGAAATGAGGAACATCCTCCGATTTGACAGCAGATGGTAAAACCTTTGCGGCCTGTATGATACTGTGAGAATACCGCCTGCCGGTTTTTTTGTATTTTTGCTGCCTGGTTCGCGCTCAAACACGAACCGGTAACAATAGTTCAGAAACTCAATTCTAAAATTTCAGAATGGAATCGCTCAAACGGATTAAGATTGCTGATGTACTCCGCAACTGGCAGGCCATAGGTGCCGGAAACACGATTAACCTCAAGGGATGGGTGCGCACCAAGCGGGGCAACAAGAATGTTGCCTTTATCGCGCTTAACGACGGATCCATCATCCACAGCATACAGGTGGTTGCCGATCTCAGCCTCTTTGACGAAGCTGTGATGAAGCTGATTACCACCGGAGCATGCATTTCGGTAAACGGCGTGCTGGTTGAATCGCCGGGGCAGGGACAGGCAGTAGAGATTCAGGCACGGGAAATTGAAGTATACGGCACTGCCGATGCCGAAACCTATCCGTTGCAGAAGAAGGGTCACACCCTCGAGTTTCTGCGTGAGATAGCCCATCTGAGGCCGCGTACCAACACCTTCGGGGCTGTCCTGCGTGTGCGTCATGCCATGGCTTTCGCGATTCACAAGTATTTCAACGATCACGGTTTTTATTACCTGCATACCCCCATCATTACGGGTTCAGATGCCGAAGGGGCCGGTGCTATGTTCAGGGTAACCACCCTGGATGCAAAGAACCCGCCACTCACCGAAACCGGAGAGGTAGACTACAGTCAGGACTTTTTCGGGAAAGCAACCAACCTTACCGTTTCGGGTCAGCTGGAAGGGGAACTCGGTGCCATGGCATTGTCAAACATCTACACCTTCGGCCCGACTTTCAGGGCCGAGAATTCAAACACCCCCCGCCACCTGGCCGAATTCTGGATGATAGAGCCCGAAATGGCCTTCTACGACATTACAGACAACATGGACCTGGCCGAGGATTTTCTCAAATACCTGGTGAATTACGCCCTCGAAAACTGCTACGATGACCTGGAGTTCCTCAACAAGATGTACGACAATGAACTCATAGAGCGGCTTAAATTTGTGGTTAACAACGACTTCAAGCGATTAACCTACACCGAGGCCATTGAAATTCTGAAAGCTTCCGGTCAGAAATTTGAGTTCCCGGTTGACTGGGGCACCGACCTGCAGAGTGAGCACGAGCGCTACCTGGTTGAAAAGCACTTTGAGCGTCCGGTGATTCTCACCGATTACCCGGCCCACATCAAGGCCTTCTATATGAAACAGAATGCCGATGGCAAGACCGTAAGGGCCATGG
>CALMDN010000539.1 GCA_937864935.1 uncultured Bacteroidales bacterium | reverse complement strand
AAGTAGGCTGTAATGCTGGTGGTATCGTAGCACTGGGTGGTAGGATTCATCACCTGAACCGAATACTCCTGCACATCGAAACTGATTCCAGAAGTATTCAGGTTGATTGTCTGCGTGGTGGCACCATTGCTCCAGAGGTAATTCATTCCCGGATTGCCGGCATCAATGGTAATGGTATCATACACACAGATTCCGATCTTGTAAGGAGCCGTTGAGCTGATTACCTGTACCCGTGTATCGTTGTGCGGGATAAGGTCAATTACCGGCAGCTGGTTTACTGTTACTGCAACCGAGCCATTGGTGGTATTGAAACCATCGTTAACCTGAAGCAGGTAGTTGGTTGAAACAGCGGGTGTTACCACCGGATTCATTTGCGTTGAGGTAAATCCCGGAGGATCGGATGTCCAGGAATAGGTATAATTGGCCGAACCGCCGCCCGGGATTGCCCTGATGGTGGTACTGGCATAACGGCAGAGGGTATCCTGATCTGCTTCCGGGTTCACCTGAAGTGGTCCTCCCGAAAGGGTAACCACCGTTTGGCCGGTCGCTGAGCATCCCTTGCTGTCGGTTACCTGAAGGGTGAAATTCTGCGAAGTGTAGAGGTTGGTGGTCGGGGTTACCGACATGGTGGGAACAACCACCAGGGCTGCCGGGCTCCAGAGATAAGAGGTGTAAGGCGGCGTACCACCCGAAACATTGGCCGAAAGGAAGGTACTGGTACCATGCGGGATGGTCTGGTCAGCACCGGCATTGGGGACAGGCATTGTATTCACAATCACCTGAATCTGTGCCTGAAAGGTATTGAAATTGTCAAAAATGGAAAGGTTGTAGGTGGTGGTTTCAGTTGGATTAACCGTAACATCCTCCAGGGTTGAAGTAAAGCCCGGTGGGTTGGATGTCCAGCTGTAGGTATAGATGCCTGAACCGCCGGATGTCATGGCGTTGAGCAGGGTGCTGCCACCCACACAGATTTCGGCAGGTGAAGCCTGGATGACTGCGGCCAGCGGACCTCCGGTAATGTTCACTGTCATCTGGTCGGAGATCTCACAACCGTTAAAGTTATCGGTAGCTGTCAGGGTAAAATCCGTTGTTGCAGCCAGCAACACCGTTGTGGGATTCAATATGGTTGCGTTGTCAAGCTTGTCAGCGGGTTGCCACTGATAGGCGTATGACCCGGACGAGCTGCCCTCCAGCTGCACATTGGTGCCGTAAGGGATGGTTTTATCGGGACCGGCAGCAGCAACAGGGGTAGCCTTGATATCCACCGAAGTGCTGAGTGATCGCTCACAACCGTTGTTAGCCACGGTAGTGAGGGTTACATCATACAAGCCCGGATTGGTATAGGAATGCGCCGGGCTCTGTTCCACAGAGGTGCCGCCGTCGCCGAAGTCCCAGTTCCAGGAGGCAATACCACCCACCGGAACCGTCGTGAGATCGGTAAACTGGGTCAAAAGTCGTGAACAGAGGTTTGCAACTGAATAATCGGGAATGGGCGGTTGCCGAACGGTAACTGTGGCTGTGCCACTCACCGTACCGGTACAGGCATTGTTTCCGATCCCGGTTAGGGTATAGGTTGTTGTGACGTTTGGTTTGACCCAGAAAGTGTGCGGTGTCTGGAAGAAATTGATCACCATGGGGATACCGGAACCGGCACTCACCGTGGCCCGGTAAGGACCTACACCAACTGCATTAATGGTGATCTGGGTTGAATCACCCAGACAAATGGAAGCGTCGCCGGTCATGGTGGCGGTAGGAGGATCGTAGACAAACACCTCTGTGTTCGTCGGATCGCTGGTCTGTCCGTTGACGGTTATGGTGAGCGAGTACACCCCGGCATGCTGGTGTTGCACATTCGTAATCTGCGGATTCTGCTGATTGCTGACAAAGCCCATGGGTCCTGACCACTGATAGGCAGCTCCGATAACGGTTGAGGCATTCAGCTCGAGGGTTTCGCCAACGCAAAGGGGTGAATTGCTGGTTGCCGGCGGAGCCAGAATGGTGCAGTCGGTCGACCCGGTTCCGCTCTCCTGCTGGAAGGTGATGTCGCAGGGCTGATTTGAGTAGTTCGTGATTACAAGAATATAGTACTGACCTGTTTGTCCGTTGGGAATGTTGGCTGTTTCAGTCACGTCGGGAAGGAAGCTGCAGTCAACAACCTTATTACCCGTGAGTCCGCCATTTGTATTGGTCATCGGGCAAGGAGTGATCGGGTCGGTATAAGGCCCCCACAGACAAAAATCGATGTCCCTCGAAGGAGTACTGAACATATAAATGGCAATGGGTCCCGGATCCAGTATCTTCAGGTGATACCAGGCCGGATTGGGCCGGGTGCTCAGACAGTTGTAGTTCGGCCCCGATTGTGCAGTAGTGTTCACCCCGGCAGGAAAAGTATAAATGGTATTTGTACAGAAAGGGAAAGACTTGTGACACGAATCATTGGCGTTGGTGCGCTCTCCGGTCATGGCATAGGATTCAATCCAGTCACCGTTGGCTGCTACGAGGTCTTCAACCACCTTTGATTTCCTGTCTTTATCGTAAGTCCCGTCCAATGC
>CALMDN010000538.1 GCA_937864935.1 uncultured Bacteroidales bacterium | reverse complement strand
TTTATGATATCACTTCAATTTGCGAGGATTTTTAGTTATTTTTACAAAAAAAAAAAACCATATGAACCCCATGTTTAGTATTATCATGGGCAGCACCTCCGATTTACCGGTGATGAAGGAAGCTGCCGAAATTCTTAACGAATTCAGGATCCCCTTTGAAATCAATGCATTGTCGGCTCACCGCACCCCTGATGAGGTAGAAGCTTTCAGCAAGTCAGCCTACGATCGCGGAATCCGCGTAGTCATTGCCGGAGCCGGTATGGCTGCGCATCTGGCAGGGGTAATAGCCTCTATGACCGCAGTTCCGGTTATTGCTGTTCCGATAAAAGCGTCACTCGATGGCCTTGACTCACTACTGGCCATGGTACAGATGCCTCCCGGAATTCCGGTTGCCACAGTAGCGATAAATGGTGCCAGAAATGCCGGCATCCTTGCCGTTCAGATGCTTGCGACCGGAGATGAAGATCTCTATAACAAACTGCTGGCCTTTAAACAGGAACTCAAGTCTAAAATCGTTAAGGCGAATGAGGAACTGAGTGGTGTGAAATACGAATTCAGGGTATAACCGATTGAAATTGACAGCCCTTCCCCGGGAAGATTTCCGTCCTGAATAGTCAATGCTTCATGGTCGGAAAGCAAAAGCAAGCATGGGGCAGAATCTCAGGATTCAACGAAATACATATCGATGTCCCCTTTGTTTTTGGCTTTGATCTTGCCCCGGTAGGTGCAACTGAACTGGTCTTTCACCAGGTTGTAGGTTTCACCCGAAATGTTCACCTTGCCCGGTTCTCCGCTGGATTCCATTCTGCTGGCTGTGTTTACAGCATCTCCCCAGATATCGTAGGCAAATTTGTTTTTGCCCACCACACCTGCAATCACCTTACCGGTATGGATGCCGATTCTGAGTTCCCAGTAATCTTCGCCCCTGGCTTCCCTTTCGGCTTTCATCCTGTCCATATAGGCTTTGATTTCTATGCCAGCCCTGACCACATCAACCGGATTGGTAGTATTTGCAACAGGTATCCCACCGGCACACATGTAGGCATCTCCGATGGTTTTAATTTTCTCCAGATTGTGGCGGTCGATGATGCGGTCGAATTCAAGAAAACACTGATCAAGTTCCGCAACCAGCTGTTCCGGCGTCAGCTTCTCTGCAATGGTCGTAAAACCTTTGAAATCTGTAAACAAGACCGATACCATTTCGTACTGTTTCGGGGTAGCCGATCCCTTCTCCTTTAGTTCTTCGGCTGTTTCATATGGAAGAATATTCAGCAGCAGCTTTTCGGACCGCTCTTTCTCGTCTTCGATGATTTTTTTGGTCTTTCTGACAAAACGGTAACGGTTGAAAAGACCAATGGCAAGCAGCAACAGCAAGAGCCCTGTCACACTGGTGGCATTGCGGATGGCTTTCTGACGCTGAATATCCAGCTCCTGAAGGGCCTTGTCCTTGGTTAACAGATCCACTTCACCCTGTTTTTTTTCAAGGTCAAAACTCAGGGTCAAAGCCTGCAACCTTTTATCCATTTCTGCATTGTACAGGGTATCCTTAATGGCAGAATACAGCGTCTGATACTGGTAAGCGTTCTCGAAATCCGACACCTTACGGTACAAACCGGCCAGCCCTTCATAGGCAAACTTCAGTTCGTAATTGGCCCCGATCTCCTTGGCTATATCCTTTGCCCGATGGTAAGCCGCGATGGATGACCTGTAGTCTCCCTGTTGTTTGTAGGTTTCAGCAAGCCCGATCGAAGACTGCGACATCTCGAGTTTGGCATTCAGTTTTCTGGCCAGCTCATAAGCCTGTTGCTGGTAATCGATTGCTTTTGCGAAGTTTTTCCTTTTGGCATATACCTTACCTATATTGTTAAGGGCATAGGGTACATTTCCGTTCTCCGATTTCCTGTATGCATCAAGTGCCTTCTCAAAATAGAACAGGGCCGATGTATCATCCCCCCGCGTAAGATAGATTTCCCCTGTATTTACAGCCGAAGTACCTATGGCATCATGATCTCCGAGTTCTTCACTCAGGGGAAGTGCTTTCAGGTAATATTCCAGTGCCCTGCCATGGGTTGCCGGTTTATTGAAGTAAACTGCCCCGATGTTAACCAGTGCGGTGGCAATTCTGAGTTTGTCACCGATTTCCTCCGATACTTTCAGTGATTCGAGGTAGTATTGAATGGCTTTTTCATCATCCCCTTCGTTAAAGTTCACAGCTCCGAGGTTGTTCAACATGTTGGCTATCCCAAGCCTGTCGCCGATCCGTTGAAAAGTTTCGAGGGATTGCTGCCAGTAAAGCAATGTTTCAATGTAATTTCCCTGGAAATAATAACCCATCCCAATGCTTTTGAGTGCATAGGCCTGTCCACGGCCAAAACCGAGTTTGTCGGCCAGTGCTTTCGCTTCATTCGCATGCAGCAGCGCCTCCTTTGCATCGGTTTTGACAAGGCTGCCTGACAAGGCAATCAAGGTATTTACCTTCAGGGTATCTTCATTTGATTTCCTTAACTCAGCACGAAGGCTGTCTGCCAGCCGGGTTTGCGCAGTTGCTGAAAAGGAAATGGCAATGAGAAATACAATCAATGTCAGGGTTGCTGTTTTCATTTTCAGACAGTCATTCTGTAGGTAAACTGATTTAAAGTTCTTCAAGGTTATCCGATGCAGAGTTTGAAGCAGGCAGGAAGGTCTGCAGCACAGCCCCCCTGCCTCAAAGCTTGATTCATGGTTAAATACGACCCTGTGATCATTGCCTGATTATCCTGAAAACCTTCAGATCTCCGCTGGTTCTCACCCTGAGCAGATATACACCGGATCTGATGTCTGAGAGGTCGATTTCCATGGTCTGGTCCGTTGAACTTAATTTCCTGATCGGACATACCTTCCCGGAAAGATCAAACAGCATCACCTCTTCAATATCTTCAATCCCTGATCCCTGCCGGATCGTTATCCTGTCGTTGGCCGGGTTCGGATAAACCGTTAGCCCAGGTTCCACTTCAGGAGACCCATCATCAGTAATCAGGGCATCTGTTGATTTGTTGCACCTTGGTGATGATGATTTGGCAAAGGCTGAGGAAGGCGTTTTGGTCCAGTTATTATAACTTTTAACCACCCAGGTCATATAAGAGCCGTCGAATCTGACCTCCCAGATTCCCTGTCCGGATGGAAATAATTCTGGCTGTCCGCTGGTGCTGAAGGACCCCGGGCTTGTAATTTTGTTATCATAACCAACCGGCACAAATACCGGAGTGATGTTGTTGTTGGTGTATCTGAATCTGGCTATCCAGGTAAAGCCATTTTCATCGGGCGGAACCTGCTCTACACACACGAGGCTGATCAGAACGTTCTTGGCCCCGTTTCCGTAAGGGTTCACATAGAGGTTTGCCGTTGAGGGCGCAAAGTTGTAATTTTCAGCAGTAGCCGCAGGTGTTATCAGATAAACTCCGGCAGCACCAGAATAAACCGGGCTGACAGTATGAACCAGACTCGTGACTACCGTCGGATCCTCGCCATTTACAAATCCGGCAAAAGCCGATGTATATGCCGGGGCCGGATCACCTTTGCGGATAATTTTCCGGTCAGCAGTTACAGTTGCTTCAGCTTTGCTGATGGTAAACACTCCCTCAGCACTCCCTGTATAGTTCGGATCATCAATGTTAGCCAAAACCAGATACTCACCTGAATTCACAGGTGTTTCAGGTGATCCGTTGTATGTCCGCAACACAGTGAGTCCTTCAGGATTCATCTGCAAAGAGGGTTCTTTTGGCAGACCATCATAAACCTGTGTCATTGTATTCTCATCGAAATTAAGAATGGCGGTATCAGGCAGGATGGTCAATATTCCCAATCCGTACTGAATGTTGAAATTGCCTGAGAGCAGCGAACCCGGCACAATCAGGTGCTGGCCCACGGTATTGCCGGTGACCATGTTTACAGACCGCAACTGCACATTACCAGTTGAGTCTCCTGAAAGGACTGATATATCGTCCTCACTGAGAATGATGATGGCTTCGTGATTGCTGTTTTCATTGATGGTGCCGGTATTTACCAGGGCGGTGGCATTCACCAGGGCGGTAGCATTCACCAGGGCCGTGGCATTGATGAGGTTGCCCTCTTCATCATAGGTGTTTACCAGGGCTGTGCCATTGACCAGGGCTGTAGCATTTACAAGGGCTGTGGCGTTTACCAGAGCGGTGGCACTGATCAGGTTACCA
>CALMDN010000537.1 GCA_937864935.1 uncultured Bacteroidales bacterium | reverse complement strand
TGTTGAACTGGCCCGCGGAACGGCTTCCCCTTTCCGATTTAACATCGACGGAATCGCTGCAACCACCATTTCCAACCTCGAAGTTGCCGGTAAGGACAGCGTATTTGTCTTCGTGAAGGTAACCATTGATCCGAATCAGGCCAATGCACCGCTGGTACAGAACGACAGCATTGTTTTTGTCACCAACAACAACCGGCAGGACGTCAAACTGATAGCCTGGGGACAGGATGCCCATTTTTACAGAAATGGTATTATCACCACTGACTATACCTTTACGGCGGATAAACCTCATGTGATCTATGGTTTTCTGGCTGTTGATTCTCTCTACACGCTTACCATTGAAGCCGGAGCCAGGGTGCACCTGCACAGCAAAGCCTTTCTGCTTATCTACCGGGATGCCTCACTGAAAGTGAACGGCACAGCCGGCAATCCGGTGATCTTTGAAGGCGACCGTCTGGAAGATTATTACAGGGATATTCCCGGGCAGTGGGGCCGCATCTGGCTTTATGCAGGAAGTATCAACAACGTCATCAACCATGCCATTATCCGCAACGGGGAAGTCGGCATACAGGCCGATACCACCGGAAATTCAACCAATCCAACCCTGCTGATTTCCAATTCGTTGGTTTACAACATGACCGGCATTGGGTTGCTGGGCCAGGGCACCTCAATCAAGGCCGCCAACTGTGTTTTCGGGAACTGCGGTTCCTATTCGGTTGCACTCTCTCTTGGCGGAAATTATGATTTCAGACACTGCACCATCGGCAATTTCTGGAATGAATCGTTCCGCAAAACCACTGCCCTGCTGCTCAACAATTATTACTTCGACACCAGCAATCATGTGCAGATCAGGTCTCTGGAGAATGCCTATTTCGGCAACTGTGCCATTTACGGCGATAAATCAGAAGAACTGTCCTTTGATAAGTACACCGAAGGTACCTTTAATTATAAATTCGAGCATTGTCTGCTCAGAACCGAAACAGACCTCAGCAATCAGGAACTTTATCCCGGAAGCCTCAGAAATGAAGACCCCTGGTTCAGGGATCCGGAAACAGCCCTTTACCAGCCCGACAGTACCCTCTCGTCGTTGATCAATAAAGGCAACCTCAATGTACTGATCAACAGTTTTGTACCGCTTGATTATGACCTCGACGGCAACAGCCGCCTGTCTGACCAGCTGCCGGATATCGGAGCCTATGAATTTCAACTGCCTGAAAGAAAGCGCCGTTAATAGCACCAAAAAGCCTTAAGGAAATCAAAAAGCCCGGTCAGAATGCCCGGGCTTTTTATTTGAAGAGTGTTTTCCTTATTTGAGTAATTCAAGCATTTTTGATCCGATCTCAGCCGGTGAGTCGACTACATGCACGCCGCAATCGCGCAGAATTGCTTTCTTGGCTTCAGCAGTATCGCCTTCACCGCCGACAATGGCACCGGCATGACCCATGGTACGGCCTTTGGGTGCGGTTGCACCGGCGATAAAGCTCACCACCGGCTTGGTCCCGTGTTCTTTGATCCAGTACCCTGCCTCTGCTTCCATGCCTCCGCCGATTTCACCGATCATCACAATGCCTTTGGTTTCTGGATCAGCCATAAAAAGCTCTAAGGCATCACGGGTGGTGGTTCCGATGATGGGGTCGCCTCCGATGCCGATGGCAGTGGTCTGGCCCAATCCGGCTTTGGTGAGCTGGTCAACCGCTTCATAGGTGAGGGTGCCGGAACGGCTGACGATGCCAACAACGCCTTTTTTGTGAATAAAACCGGGCATGATGCCGATTTTTGCCTCATCAGGGGTGATGATGCCCGGGCAGTTGGGCCCGATCAGGCGGCTTTTGCGGCCTTTCAGGTATTCTTTGGCAAACAGCATATCCTTCACCGGAATGCCTTCGGTGATGCAAACGATCACTTCAATGCCGGCGTCGGCTGCTTCCATAATGGCATCGGCTGCAAATGCCGGAGGTACAAAGATCAGGGAAACATTGGCCCCTGTAGCCTGAACAGCTTCAGCTACCGTATTGAAAACCGGCTGACCAAGATGAAATTTGCCGCCTTTACCCGGGGTAACGCCGCCCACCACATTGGTGCCGTATTCAATCATCTGCGTTGCATGAAAGGTACCTTCCGTGCCGGTAAATCCCTGAACGATCACCTTCGACTCTTTGTTGACAAGGATACTCATAAGATAAGTGGTTGTAAGTGTTTATGTTAAATAATTTGACTTTGACAGATGAAAATGGGTAATTTTGTAAAAAAGCCTGAAATCCCCCATCAGACAGGAGGCGGTGATTTTTATGGCGATAAAGGTAAATAAAAAATCATATGATGAACACTGCATTTATCAACCTGAATGATACGATCTGCGCCCTTTCGACCCCTGCCGGATCAGGGGCCATCGGTGTTGTAAGGCTTTCCGGCCCCGATGCAGCGGACATCAGCTTAAGGTATGTTGAGATCAGCAGTGATGTTACGGCTGAAACCATCGTTCCCCGCATGGTCTATTTCGGGAAATTCAGGGTCATGGGTGAACTGCTTGACGAGGTACTCATTACTTTTTTCAAAAGCCCCCACTCCTACAATGGTCAGGACATCGTTGAAATCTCCTGCCATGGTTCTGTTTTTATACAACAACGCATACTGGAAGCCCTTTTGTCGGCCGGAGCCCGTCTGGCTGAACCGGGTGAATTCACCCTCCGGGGATTCCTTAACGGGAAGTTTGACCTTTCGCAGGCTGAAGCAGTTGCCGATCTGATTGCATCCAATTCGGCAGCCTCCCACCGACTGGCCATGCAGCAGATGCGCGGCGGTTTCTCCCTGAAAATCGGTGAACTCAGGGCACGGCTCATCGATTTTGCCTCCCTGATTGAACTGGAACTCGATTTCAGCGAGGAGGATGTGGAGTTCGCCGACCGTTCAGCCCTGTTTGACCTGCTCGGTAAGATTAAACTGGAGCTTGAATCCCTGAAATCGAGTTTTGCGCTGGGCAATGTGATGAAACACGGCATCCCCGTAGCCATTGCCGGCAAACCCAATGTGGGCAAATCCACCCTCCTGAATGCCCTGCTCAGTGAGGAAAAGGCCATTGTTTCAGAGATTCCCGGCACTACCCGCGATGCCATTGAAGATACCATCAGCATTCAGGGTGTCAGCTTCCGGTTCATTGATACCGCCGGAATCAGGCATTCCGACGATGTGATTGAAAACATCGGCATCGGACGCACTTTTGAAAAGATGAACCAGGCTTCGGTGGTACTTTATGTTTTCGACATCAATACCACCACAGAAAAGGAGATCGATGAAGCGCTCGCCGGTATCCGGAATCAGCTCGATGACCCTGAAAAACAGATCATTCCGGTTGCCAACAAAACCGATATGCTTGGGGAGGCTCCCCATTCATTCAAAAAACTTGTTGAACTCGATACCCTGTTTGTATCGGCCAAACGCAACGAAAACATCAACCTCATTACCGAACGCCTGCTGAAGTCGGCCCGGCAGGGAGATTCCACCGACCAGACGGTGGTATACAGCCTCCGCCACTACGAAGCCCTCTCGCGCGCCTCGCAAAGCATTGCCAGCATTGAGGAAGGCTTTGCCAATGGCATTCCTTCCGATCTGATTGCCATCGACATCCGCCAGGCCCTCCATCACCTGGGCAGCATCACCGGCGAAGTCACCACCGATGAGCTGCTGGGGAATATTTTCGGGAAGTTTTGCATCGGGAAGTAAAGGAAATGGTGGCTTCGAGCGTTTCGAGAACCTCAACGCCCCAAGCCACCAAAAAAATACAAACCGAGGGGTGAGGCACTCGAACCCCGGCAATAGAAGGTGGCTTCGAGCGTTTCGAGAACCTCAACGCCCCAAGCCACCAAAAAAATACAA
>CALMDN010000536.1 GCA_937864935.1 uncultured Bacteroidales bacterium | reverse complement strand
ATCCCTGCCTGACTGTCGTCAGGACAGGCAGGTGAAATTACATCCGGAATCCGTGTAAAAATTTCAAAGAACAGCAGATGCAAAGCTAAAATTTGGCTGTTACACAGCGGTTAAGGCTGTGTTAATTCTGTGTTAACAATGTATTGTACTGGTAGTTAGCGAGTTGCAGTTGTGAGACTTTCCCGGTACTTCACGGTTTCAAATATAGGTCAGTTGTATGAGGTATGCAAAAGAAAATGACGAAAAAATGAGCAGTGGGTTCGTTCTTTGAGGGATGGTGGCTTGCTTTAAAGATGCTGTTTCAACCGAAGCACTTTGAGTAGTGAGTAGTGAGTTGTGAGGGATTGGGCAATTTTTAAAATTTCTAATTTCTAATTTCTAATTTCTAATCCCTTCTTATTGTATCAAATTGGAAATCGGGAATGGGATCGGAGGTCAGAGGCCAGAAAGTGAGCAGTGCACTTCGGCTTCGCCTGCTTGATTGCCTGGTGGCACCCAGGCAGACAGGCCTGTCTGCATGATGCAATCAGGCAGGCCTGCTTGTATGCACAAGCAGACAAGCTCAGTGTAAAAGTTGTGAGTTTTTGCGTCCTGACCCCGGAGGGGTCACATGTTTATAGAAAAGAAGCTCAGAACAAATATCAACGACCCCAGCGGGGTCGAATATAGTCTCCATGTCACCCCGCCTGCACGCTGTTACGGCGGGCAGCCTGCCCTGTCTGCCTGGAGCATACAGGCAGGCTGTCTGCTTGACGCAGTCAGGCAGACAGGGCTTGTCCCCTTGTCTCCTTGTCCCCTTGTCTCCTTGTCACATGCTATGAAAACCAATTCTGCAAGGAACCCTCGTCCCTCTAAGGCGTGGTTGTTTGAGAAACCTGGGGTACGCTGCCACCGGTTTTGTAGGTGCGGGCGGCACCCTCACCGCGGTAACTGAAGATTTTGAAGTAATAGGTCGTGTTGGGCTGCAGTCCGCTGAACCACACCTGCTGCACTCCCTGGCTCACGTTTTTGTCCGTTGCGCCGTCGGGAACCACCGTTCCGTTGACCGGATCAGCGATGGAGGCAAAACCGCCGCTGCTCATGCGGATGAGATAGCCGTCGGGCAACACGGCACCGGTGGCATCGGCCCATTGCAGGTGGATGTTGTGGGCCGAGAAATCAGCCGGGAAATTGCTGGGTTCGGGAAATACCTGCTGGGTAACGGTTCCGCTGCAACTAACAGTTTCGTTTGCTGCCCCGCCCCCGGCGTTCGTGATCAGCGCTGCACTGTAGGTTCCCTGAGAAAGTCCGGCCTTCAGGCGCACGTATATGGTTGTGGATGCCAGTGCAGAGCCGGAATAAGGCACCGATACGGAGTTGCTGAAGGTGCTGTTGTTGAGCGACACTTCAAAAGAGGCATTTCCGGTAACGGTGATGTTGCCTGCCGCGGGACTGAGGTTGCTGCCCGAAAGGCTGTATGACTGTGAGGCGGATGGTCCGGCTGTGTAGGCATAGGTAAAGCCACTCAGCGACACCGGCGTGGCTGTAAGTTCCGGAGAAGACCCTGAACTCCAGACCATTCCCACATATTCTGGATGGTCGATGAAGGGGTTGCGGTTGCCCTGAAGGGTATACACGGCATTGTTGCGGTCGGTCTCTTTTTGTGAAACCGGGTCGTTGGTATGCCATTGCATCAGCAGGTTGAGGTACCAGGTTTCAAAGGCCGGATGGGTGTTTCCTGCAAGGATATCAGAAACTGTAGCGATGGAAGCCCAGCCGACAACGCGGTCTTCGTAGCGGGTAACCATGTAGAAATATGCCCGTGCAAAGTCACCCTTATAGGCGTCGATGGGTTCAAAAACGGTGCCTGAATAGCCGGCGGTGGCACAGCTTCCGCGCTTGCTGCCATTGAGTGAAGTCCAGTTTGCGGTGGCAACCTGCGCCAGGATGTAGTTGCCGCGCATGTTGTTGACATAGCCGTCGGTCGGGATCAGCTGAAACAGGTCGGTGTACATGGGCGATGCCCCGCCGAACCAGCTGGAGGGCCAGGAGTGTTCGCGGTTGTAGCAATCCCCTTCTGTACCATATTCTCCGCACTGATCGCTGCCAAAGATGAATTCGTAAGGGGGTGTGCCGTCAGGGATATCAGAATACATGTCCCACACCTTACCGTTGGTTTTGTCGTCGGTGGTTTCGAAGGCGTTCCAGAGCTCGTCGTACGAAAGTGCATTGTGATTTGCGCTGATGATGTTGAAAAGCTGGGTTTTAAGCGTAGCACCGGTGCCGGTAGCTGTGTTGTAATAGCCGGATGGAATCTGGGCAGCGGCGGCTGCAGAGAATATAAGAAAAAGTGAAGAAAGCCGGAGCCTTTGAAGAATGCTGATTGACATGCTGATCTGAATCAAGGTTAATGTAAGACGTAGATTTAATCGCCGGATTTTGAGAAGGTAACCGGTTATACCATGTTGAACGGACGGCAAAAATACCTGTTTTTGGTTTATAAAACGCATGAAGCCTGCTTCACCGCAGTTAGTTGAGCAGTA
>CALMDN010000535.1 GCA_937864935.1 uncultured Bacteroidales bacterium | reverse complement strand
ACGATAAGCCTTATCAATTGTTTTGTAAGGGGGCTGGCCTTTTACAGGTATTTTCTGTTTATTGGATTGTCCAGAATCCGGAAGAACTCTTCAACTTTTGCAAAACTGAAGATTGCAGATAAGTCGCAAAACGCAGGAATTGCAGTTGTACACCTTCCAAGCGCCGGTTATGTTGGTGAAATAAAGTATCATACCTCCGTAGATGAGATCTATGATGTACAGATTCTCCCGGAAATTGTACGGCCGAATGTTTTCAACACCCAGCAGTCTGAACACAAAAACGGCTTAAGCATTCCCGGAACCACCTTCTGGGCAGTAACAGATCCCGCTTCGAAAGAATAGGTTCAGTTTGTTGCAGATAGTTCATAATATTCATTGTAGAATCCCGTTTTTGAATTGGTCGGTATTCATCCGCATAAATCCGGTCATAAAGCGTAATTTTACCTGAGATCTACTTCACTGCTGTAATTTGATCATTACAGTCATCGCAATTATAAAAATCTTCCAATGCAAAAAAACGGATACAGTAGAGTAAAAAGAGAATTCAGCAACCTTTCCCGGAGGGTTAACCAATTAATTATCAGCCACGAGTGGGAACACATTTCTGAGTTTGTAAGAAACATCCTTATTAAGAAGCTTAACTCACTTTACCGGAGACTTTACAGATTTGTGAATGCAGCAGAGCTCAGGAAAATACTGGCAGCGGCTGCCATTTTCATTTCATTTCCATTGATTTCAAAAGCACAGAGCTTTCAGTTACCCTTGCAGAATCCGTTCGGATTTATACCCCCGCAAACTGATTTCATTTCACCAGCTTTTGCCGATCTTGATGGTGATGCTGACCTTGATATGCTGGCTGGAACCTATGAAGGCAATGTTGTATTCTATGAAAATACCGGCAGCGTCAACCTACCCTTATTTGCCACAGGCCAAACCAATGTCTTCGGATTAACACAGAATGGAGACCTGGCATTTATAGCGACAGCTGATATTGATAATGATGGAGATATAGATGTCTTTTCAGGAGGTTATTATGGGACAATATGGTATCAGGAAAATACCGGTACACCGGTGAGTCCGGCATTTTCACCTGCAATTGCCAATCCTTTCGGATTAACCCCTTCGGTCCAATTTGCTATTCCTGCACTAACGGATATAGATGATGACGGAGATCTTGATCTATTTGTAAGTGAGTATTACGGCAACCTGAAGTATTATGAAAATACGGGCACCGTGGAAAATCCATCGTTTGCCGCTCCGGTCCAGAATCCCTTCGGGATACAGCAGGCCTATATGCTTGGGATTCCGGCTTTTGCCGATATTGACCACGATGGAGATATGGATCTGTTTGAAGGAGAATACTATGGAAAGATTAAATACTTCCAGAATACAGGCACTCCTTCGTTACCGGCATTTGCTGCTCCATTGGAAAATCCTTTCGGTCTCGTGTCTGCAGATACTTATGCATTTCTCGCTTTTGCAGATATTGACCATGACGGCGATGCAGATTTATTTGCCGGTGAAATTTATGGGAACCTGAAATTCTATGAAAATACAGAAATAAATACCGGTATTTACAAACCTGAAACAGCCGGGGATTTTATGCTGTTTCCCAATCCCGGAAACGGAAAGTTTACAATTGAGCTTTCCGGGGCAACAAAAGGTAATGTCCATGTGTTTGTTGCCAATGCGGCAGGGCAGGTAGTATTCCATGACGGTTTTGCCATCAGGCAGCAAGGGGAAAAGCGGACATACAACCCGGAACTCAGCAGCGGCATTTATTACCTTACTGTTGAAACAGTCGACGGAAATGTAACCCGGAAACTGGTTATCAGATAAAAGTTGATTGCATTTAAGAAGAAAGCCCGCCTTCACCGCGGGCTTTTTTTTTGAATATTCAGGTTACCAGGTGGGCAAATTGGTGATTAATCACAATGGCTTGCCAGAGTATTGAAACTATTGCCTATTTTCACAGTCCGGGAATCCCAAAATCTACCCACTATGATCAGACTTACCCTGCGGTTCATCATCCTGCTGACGGTTACATTCAACATGGTTTCAAATTCTTCTGCACAAAAACCAGTCAGTCAGTCAGCCAATCCTGAGCTTGTTCCCATGAGCAGTTACGACTCGCTGAAGCTTTCACAGCTGCCGGAACTACAGTTGCCGGAGAACACCCTGCGCCGGGCATTGCCCTATGCCATCGACAACTCGGCACACCCCTGGTTCAGGCCGCTGATTGCACAGGTCGGGCTTGAGTGCGGGCAGGCCAGTAGCATAGGCGTGGTTTTTACCTATGAAATGAATTATCTCAGAAATGTTCCCGGCAATCAGCCCCAGAACCAATATGCTACGCATTTTGCCTATAATTTTATCAACGGAGGTTCCGATCAGGGGGTTAGTTTTTTTGAAACCTTTGAAATACTGAAGCAAGCCGGTAACCCCACAGTTGCCGACTATGGCGGCATGTCGTACGGGGGTGCATCCCGCTGGATGAGCGGCTATGACCTGTATTACAATGC
>CALMDN010000534.1 GCA_937864935.1 uncultured Bacteroidales bacterium | reverse complement strand
TTCAAGGAAACAGACATATTGCTGGTGGCGCGCCCCGAAAGCGGCAGTCCGGCCCCCGGTTCAAGCAGGCTGCATGCCGTGCGCCAGCGGAAAATCATCGAAAAAGCCTTTGGCGAATGTACCTGCCCCAATGCAAACCTGGTCTGCAAAATGGTGTGCGCCCCGCATGAGTGGTCGTTTATTCCTGAAACTGCAAAAACAGAACAAAACTGATCTGCAATGATTATCGAAATCAAAGTGCCCAGCCCGGGCGAGTCGATCTCCGAAGTGCAACTGGCCAGCTGGCTGGTTAACAACGGCGATTTTGTCGAAAAAGACGCCGAGATTGCCGAGATTGATTCCGACAAGGCCACCCTTACCATCAATGCTGCCGAAGAAGGGATCATCGAGCTGCTGGCAGAAGCCGGCGACACCATCAAAGTGGGTGCCGTGGTCGCCCGCCTCGACTCCTCCGCAGCCAAACCCGAGAAAAGTGCCGCTGCTGCGTCTCCTGCCCCGGCTCCGGCGGCTCCGAAGCCTGCCATAGAGGAGAGCAAACCCATACCCGAACCTGCCGCCCCCGCGACAGCGACCACCGGTACAGGGGAGGTGAAGCTGCACATTTCCCCCCTGGCGCGCAAGCTGATGCAGGAGAAAAACCTGAGCAACACCGACATCATCGATTACTTCTCCAACCTGCGCATCAGCCGCTCCGATGTGGAAGAAGTTGCTGCGGCCGGTGCCCGGGTGAGTAAACCGAAATCAGCCCCTCAGCCCGCTGCCCCGGCATTCTCACGCAGCAGTGAACGCAGGAAAATGTCAACCCTGCGGCTTAAACTGGCACAGCGGCTGGTCTCGGTGAAAAACGAAACGGCCATGCTAACCACCTTCAACGAGGTGAATATGAGCCGCATCCTCGAAGTTAAGAAGAAGTACAATGAAAAATTCAAAGAAAAATATGGTGTATCGGTCGGCTTTATGTCGTTTTTCACAAAAGCCGTAACCATCGCCCTGAAGCATTTCCCGGCAGTCAATGCGATGATCGACGGGGATGAGATGATCTTTCACGATTATGCCGACATCGGCATTGCCGTGAGCGCTCCCAAAGGACTGGTGGTGCCGGTGGTGAGAAATGCCGAAAGCCTCAGCCTGGCGCAGATTGAGCAGGCAATCAAAGAACTGGCGGTAAAAGCCCGCGACAACAAAATCACCCTTGACGACATGACCGGAGGCACCTTCACCATTACCAACGGCGGTGTCTTCGGTTCCATGATGTCAACCCCCATACTCAACCCTCCGCAGAGTGCCATCCTCGGGATGCACAACATCATCGAACGCCCCATCGCCGTCAACGGACAGGTAGTGATTGCCCCCATGATGTATGTAGCCCTTTCTTATGACCACCGGGTGATCGATGGCCGCGAATCGGTGGGCTTCCTGGTAAAGGTGAAGGAACTGCTCGAAAACCCCGAAAAGATGCTGTTCGACGGGCAGGATCCGGTTCAGGCGTTGCTCGAAGTGTAGGGATTACTTGAGGCACTTCCCTTATTACGTACGAGAAACCGGAAACCTGCTGCTCAGGGAGTTTCCGTCCATTCTACGGCTGCTTTCACCAGCAGGCTGTTGTCACCCGCTTTATAACCAGCCAGCCGGTTCGATGAGGCAGGGGCCCCATCCGATTTTATCACAATACGATCGCCCAGCACACATTCTTTCAGGTACTCAATGCTAATTTCCCGGATTGCCCTCCGGCTGAACCAGTTCCCCGGATAAGCCCCGATCAGCATCTCGATGTAGCGGGTGTTGTTGACGTGCTGATTCATATCCAGATCGTAATACCTGACCTTGTAGGAGCCGAACTCAAGCAACTGATCCGGCAGGCTCACCGCTGCGGCTTCCTTTCCGCAGGCCTTCCGGGTATTCAGGGTGACATCCAGTGCATCGAGGAAACCAAGGTGGCTTGGGCGCCTTGTCTTCAGGTCAATCAGCAGCCAGGTGGTGGTGGCACGGGCCAGCTCCCGGCTGTTTTCATCAAGAACCCTGAACTCGCGGAAAGCCAGGAAACCCTTGTATCCGCTGGGCCAGGTTTCAACCACCACAGTTTCATTCCAGGAGGGGTAATGATCTACTTCGAGGTGCAGGCGCACAATCACCCAGGCCTTATCAAATCCTTCATCCGTCCTGAACCCGAATCCCAGGTGTTCGGCATGGTTCCAGGCAGTTTCCTGAAGGTAATTGCACAGGGCCACAAGGCTGAGGCGGTTTCCGGCGGTGGCTTCATGCCAGCCCACCTTATAACGATCGGTCCAGACAGGTTTCAGCAGGGTCATACATTGAGTTTAGACGACAAAACTAATGAAAAGTAAGCCGAACTGCTGAGGGTAAAAAAAACCGAATGTAATTTCCCTGAAGGGTTAAGGGGTTATATAGTATATGATTTGGGAGAAAAATACAGTACCTCTAAAATAACCTTAAAAATCAGAAAATATGGCACCATCCCGACAAGCCATCGGGACCCAAAACACAATTTATTACCAAACATTCTTTGAACCGATTCCAAAAGAAATGAATTGCTATCTTTTATCAAATTTAACTACTTCAGTACCCTGAGAATCAATTATCTTTAAAACATAAACCCCTTCAGGCAGTGTGCCTGTTTCAAGAGCTGTCTTGTTCATCAGAGTCTCCTGTCGCACCAATAACTGACCTGATACGCTGTAGATCTGAAGAGATGTTCTTTGCTGTTGCAAGGAATTCAGTTCTATGTTCAACACATCGTTAACCGGATTGGGATAAATCCTAGCTGATTTTTTCGGAACATCCGACCCGGAAACACCCAACCCAGCGGTTGTTGTTTTTAAAATGGTACCGGATCTTCCAGTCACATAACCGGTAATGGAATCGGGAAAGAAGATGGATGTTAATGCTGAATTCACCCCGGAATTTATACTTACCCAATGATCGCCCGCGTCAGTAGTTTTTAAAATACTTCCATCCAATGCAGTGATATAGCCATTGCGGCTATCCGTAAAGAAAACACAGGACAACCATTTACCAATATTACCCAGTGGATTTGTCATCGTTGCACCTCCGTCGACCGTTTTAGCGAAATAGGTTCCAGTATACCCCTGGGCCCATCCGCCACCGGCAAAATAACCTGTATTATTATCTGTAAAGAAAATACTCTCCATATTTCCGTATGAAAGATTCGGGACAAGCACGTCCCATTGATTGCCTCCATCCACACTTTTTATAGTCAGGAAATCTGATCCTCCCATGTACAGCGTTTGAGAGTCTGTAGCCCAGAAGCTCTTCACACCAAAACAACCGAATCCGCTTTGTTTAACCCAGGTATTGCCCTTGTCGGTTGTTTTCAGAATTTTTCCCGATCCCGCAACAAATCCGGTATCACTCCCGATAAAAAAAACAGACGACAGCGCGGCATTTATCACGGTGTCCTGTATAACCCAATGTTCACCTCCATCAGTGGTTTTTAACAATTCGTGAAAGCTCACTGCAAATCCAGTCATCGGGTCAGTAAAATGAACAGACAGAAGATCACTTGTAACTCCGGAGGATACCGGCACCCATTGATCACCTCCGTTGGTTGTTTTGAGAATGGTTCCACCAGAACCAACCACCCAGCCAAGGTTTGCATCAGCAAAAAAGATTGAATTCAGATCTGCGTTTGTATTCGTTTGCTGCTGAAACCATTCCTGAGAAGAGGTATTCAGCATCAGGATAAATCCGAATACCAAAGAGAAAATAACTTTCATTTCTCCAAAATTAAAACGATCAATACAATATTTTCCGGATTGGTAACCATATAATTAAGGGCAGAAGAGTCAACAATACGTATGAACATGAACGATTTTCATCGTTTGTTCAGGCAACAATCAGGAGATTCTTATATAAGACAATTATAAGTCGTTTTACCCCTACTCTGAAAACCAACTGTCAGGTAAATGAGCTTCAGGATTGCCTTTAATGAGCTCTCCTGTTTAGATGCCAAAGCAGAGAGGCTAATGTGAAGAATCCAATAATTTAGCCCGGCAACACGGGTTAAAATATTAATTTTGAAGCCTGAAAAAACGCATCCCATGCGAAAAAAAGTAGATTTTCTGGTTATCGGGACAGGCATTGCCGGTTTGAGCTATGCACTCAAGGTGGCCTCGTACGGCAAAGTGTGTATTGTCACCAAGCGTGAAGCCGAAGAGAGTGCCACCCGGTATGCTCAGGGAGGCATAGCTGCCGTGATGTACACCCCCGACACCTACGAAAAACACATCCGTGATACCATGATCGCCGGCGACGACCTGAGCGATCCCGAAATCGTGCGCATCACCATTACCGAATCCACCGACAGGGTTAAAGAACTGATTGACTGGGGAGTAGCCTTCGACAAAAACCAGACCGGACTGTACGACCTGGCCAAAGAGGGCGGTCACTCCGAATTCAGGGTGTTGCACCACAAGGACCAGACCGGGGCTGAAATAGAAAATATTCTGCTCAAAAGGGTGAAGGAACACAGGAACATCGAAATTCTCGAGAACCACTTCGCCATTGACCTGATTACCCAGCACCACCTGTCACGGGGGGCAGAAAGCAACGGGGATATCCGGTGTTTCGGCGCCTATGTTCTCAACAAAAGCAACCACCACATCATCACCATTCTGGCCAGAACCACCATGCTCAGTACCGGAGGTGCCGGCAATGTATACGCCACCACCACCAACCCTCCGGTTGCCACCGGCGATGGCATCGCGATGGTAAAAAGGGCCATGGGGGAGATTGAAAAGATGGAATTTATTCAGTTCCACCCGACCTCACTCTACAACCCCTCCGAAAAACCATCGTTTCTCATCACCGAAGCCCTGCGGGGCTCGGGTGCCATCCTCAAAACCCGACAGGGCAAGGAGTTTATGCAGAAATACGATGCCCGCCTCTCCCTGGCTCCGCGCGACATTGTTGCCCGGGCCATCGACAATGAGCTGAAAATCAGCGGCGACGACTATGTATGTCTGGATGCTCGTCACCTCGACATGCAGTTGATCCTCAACCACTTCCCGGCCATTTATGCCAAGTGCCTGAGCATAGGCATCGACATGACCAAAGTGATGATACCCGTGGTTCCGGCTGCCCATTACACCTGCGGCGGCATCAAAGTCGACGCCTGGGCCCGCACCAGCATCGGCAATCTGTTTGCTTCGGGTGAATGTGCTTCCACCGGCCTTCATGGAGCCAACCGACTGGCATCCAATTCTTTGCTTGAATCATTGGTATTCTCTCACCGGGCCTCGACAGAAGCCATACAACTGATCGGAAAAACACAATACGAAAACAGCGTGCCCGACTGGAATGCCTCGGGCACGGTCTTCAACGAGGAAATGATTCTGATCACCCAGTCGCTCAAAGAGCTGCAGGGGATTATGTCGAACTATGTGGGCATTGTAAGGTCAAACCTGCGCCTGAAACGTGCCTTCGACCGGCTGCAGATCCTGCAGGAAGAGACCGAAATGCTTTACGAAAAATCGGTGCTCACCGAGAAGATCTGTGAGCTGAGAAACATGATCACGGTAGCCGGACTCATCATTCAGATGGCCGCCGACCGAAGGGAGAGCCGGGGTTTGCACCACAGCATCGACTACCCCAAACAATACAAGAAGTCATGAGTTTATTGTCTTACAACAATTCATGACAACAACAGTTTAACAATCAGAACGAACCCAATACCTGAAAAAATGGCACTTATCAGATCCGTAAACGGAATCAGTCCGAAAATAGGCAAAAACTGCTTCTTCGCCGAAAACGCCACGGTGGTGGGCGAAGTTGAAATGGGAGATAACTGCAGCGTGTGGTTCAACGCAGTGGTGCGGGGAGACGTGCATTACATCCACATCGGCAACAACGTCAACATTCAGGATGGGGCGGTGATTCACTGCACCTATAAAAAATCTCCGGTCAGCATCGGCAACAATGTTTCCATTGCACACAATGCCATTGTTCACGGATGTACCATCCACGACAATGTGCTGGTAGGCATGGGCGCCATCGTGATGGACGATGTGGTGGTGGAAAGCAACTCCATCATTGCTGCCGGCGCTGTGGTTTCGCAGGGCACCGTGGTGGAATCGGGAAGCGTTTATGCCGGCATTCCCGCCAAAAAAATCAAATCCATCGACACCAAACTGCTCGAGGGACAGGTGAACCGCATATCAAAAAGCTACACCATGTACGCCAGCTGGCACGATCCTTCCATTGTACCCGTTGAATAATAAGGTGATCCTTCATAATTTGGAGATTTCGTTTCTTATCATTTGACAAGGGGACACGGGGAAAGGGGGACAAGGAGAATTTCGCTACCGGACGTTAGCGAGCATCTTATTTTCTGAAGCTTGTGAACGACATCCATCCA
>CALMDN010000533.1 GCA_937864935.1 uncultured Bacteroidales bacterium | reverse complement strand
TTCCGTTGTGAAAACATTTAAGGCGGGGCAACTCGCCTTCTTTTTTTATACAATCTACCGGTTCTGCGCCCTCTGCTGAATCTATATCGTTCTACTTATTTATTCCGGAATCTAATTGTAAAAAAGTATTTCCTGTTACGGCAGTCAAATATAATCAACTTAAATAAGAGTTCTGTAAATTTCTACTAAATAAAAGAGAATGTTGCAGAATTGAATGCCTGAATACCACCAAACCACTTTGCTTAAAAACAGAAAGCACCTCCTCAAAACGCTGCTTTGCCATTCCTCTGAGCTCTCTGCGGTAAAAAAGCTTATTTTCCCCCTTCGATACAATACAACCTAAGGATTACCTGAAAAAAGACATAAAAAAACCCCGCCAATGGCGGGGTTATAAGATTAAAGCACAACTATAAAGTTAGGCCAGTTTAACCTTTACGGCGTTTAAGCCTTTTTTGCCTTCCTGAAGCTCAAATGTTACAACATCACCTTCGTTGATGCGGTCGATCAGACCAGTGGCATGTACGAAGTATTCTTTTCCGGACTCTTCGTCAAGAATAAATCCGTAACCTTTTGATTCATTGAAGAATTTTACTTTTCCTGTTTTCATGTTATTGTAAAAAATTAAAAATAAGCGCAAATTTAATCAATAATCAATTCAAACAACAAAAACACAATAAAATTCTGCCTCAAATTAAAATAAAAGCATTTGTTTATGCCTGTTTAAGCCCCTGAAGCTGCTCTTCAAGCAAACGGATCCTGGTTTCCGCATCGCTTTTCTTGCGGTATTCCACCTCCACAACCTCGGGTTTTGCATTGCTTACAAAGCGCTCGTTGCCAAGTTTTTTCATTACCGAATCAAGAAAACCGCGGGTGTACTCCAGCTCTTTCTCCAGCTTTTCCCTTTCGGCATCCAGGTCAATGCCATCGCCGAGCGGAATGTAATATTCGCAGGCTTTCACCATAAAACCTGCAGCCGTACCGGGCTTTTCCGCCACATACTCAATGCTGCTGATGTTGCCCAATTTACCGATCACCGGATCAAAGGCTCCGGATTCACTGCCGTCGGTTACCCTGATCTTCAATTCAATGGCATCTTTAAAAGGAATGTTCTTCTCCTTGCGAACGTTGCGGATGCCGATAACGGCCTCAGCAGCTGCCTGAAATCCTGAAAGCAGGGTTTCATCCACATTCCCGGCATCAGGCTGCAATGCAACCATAATACTCTCATCCTCCGGGCGGTCTTCGAGCAGGTGCCAGATCTCCTCGGTGATAAACGGCATAAAGGGATGCAGCAGGCGCATCAGCTTTTCAAAGAAACCGATGCTGGCATTGAGGGTAGCCGCATCGATGGGCTGCTGATAGGCTGGTTTTACCATCTCAAGGTACCAGGAGCAGAAGTCGTCCCACACCAGTTTATAGGCAGTCATCAGGGCTTCCGAAAGGCGGTATTTGTCGTAATGGTCGTTGATCTGCAGCATGGCTTCGTTGAGCCTGTTCTCAAACCACTTTACCGAGATGGATGCATAAGCCGGTTGTTCGAGCCTGGCATCTTCCTGCCAGCCCTTCACCAGGCGCAGGGCATTCCATATTTTGTTGCTGAAATTGCGTCCCTGTTCGCAGAGGCTTTCATCGAAAGGCAGGTCATTGCCGGCAGGTGAGGTAAGCAACATACCCACACGTACACCATCCGCACCGAATTTGGCGATCAGATCAAGCGGATCGGGTGAGTTGCCGAGCGATTTCGACATCTTGCGCCCCAGTTTATCGCGCACAATTCCGGTCAGGTAAACATTTTTAAACGGAATATCGTTGCGGTATTCCAGTCCGGCCATGATCATGCGCGCTACCCAGAAAAAGAGAATCTCGGGTGCGGTGATCAGGTCGTTGGTCGGATAATAGTACCTGATGTCTTCATTGTCAGGATGGCGGATGCCGTCGAAAACCGATATCGGCCATAACCAGGAAGAAAACCAGGTATCGAGCACATCTTCATCCTGTTTCAGGTCGTTGAGCTGCAGGGATTCATTTCCCGACAGTTTACGGGCCTGCTCCAGTGCCAGTTCAGGGGTTTTGGCAACCACCAGATCGCCGTCGGGCAGGTACCAGGCCGGAATCCGCTGCCCCCACCACAACTGCCGGCTGATGCACCAGTCACGGACATTCTCCATCCAGTGACGGTAGGTATTTTTGAACTTCTCGGGATGGAAATGAATGGTATCATTCATCACCACTTCGAGCGCGGGAGCCGCCATATCGGCCATCTTCAGAAACCACTGTACCGAGAGTTTGGGCTCAATCACCTCATCGGTGCGTTCCGAAAAACCAACATTGTTAACGTAATCTTCGATCTTCTCAACGTGTCCGTGACTGAGCAGGTCTTCCACGATCTTTTTTCTTACTTCAAAACGGTCCTGGCCGATGTAAAGCAGGGCCTTTTCGTTGAGGGTACCGTTATCGTTGAAGATGTCGATGGTTTCGAGCTTATGCTTGAGGCCGATGTGGTAGTCGTTGATGTCGTGGGCAGGGGTGATCTTGAGGCAACCGGTTCCGAATTCACGGTCAACATAGGCAGCGGCGATCATCGGAATGGAACGTTTGATCAGGGGTACCAGTACCCTCTTTCCAGCCAGATGCTTAAACCTTTCATCTTCAGGATGATAACAAACGGCAGTATCCCCCAGAATGGTTTCGGGGCGGGTAGTGGCGATGGTAACCCACTCATCGGCGGTACCTTCAACCTTATAGCGCAGGTAATAGAGTTTAGATTTTACCTCCTTATAGATCACCTCTTCGTCAGAAAGGGCAGTGAGGGCTTTCGGATCCCAGTTAACCATGCGAACACCGCGGTAGATCAGGCCTTTGTTGTAGAGGTCAACAAACACATCGATCACCGACTCGTACATGCTTTCGTCCATGGTAAATTTCGTACGGTCCCAGTCGCAGGAGGCGCCGAGTTTCTTCAGCTGTTCAAGGATGATGCCGCCGTGTTTTTCTTTCCATTCCCAGGCATGTTTCAGAAATTCTTCGCGTGTGAGCGAAGCTTTCTCAATGCCCTGTTCTTTCAGTTTGGCCACCACCTTGGCTTCAGTGGCAATAGAGGCATGGTCGGTGCCTGGCAGCCAGAGGGCGTTCTTGCCGAGCATACGGGCACGCCTTACCAGCACATCCTGAATGGTGTTGTTGAGCATATGGCCCATGTGCAGCACTCCGGTAACGTTGGGGGGAGGGATAACTATGGTAAAGGGTTCACGTTCATCGGGAACCGAACGGAAGTATTTTTTATTGAGCCAGTTCTGGTACCATTTGTCTTCAATGCCCGACGGGTCGTATTTGGCAGGAATTTCCATGTCTGTTGAAAGCTGATTTTTAAGAAGGTGCAAAAGTAATGAAATTCAGCCAATCGACCGAAATGAAAAATGAATGGGACACGGAGCATGGAGCATGGAGCCAGTCACCCGGCATTTGTCCGTGCCTGAAATAGGTTGACCAAAAATCAACTTAAAAAGGTAAAAGAT
>CALMDN010000532.1 GCA_937864935.1 uncultured Bacteroidales bacterium | reverse complement strand
ATAGTTTTCAAAACCTCCCAGCCATGTTGATGAATTGTAGGAGACCACTCCCGCATCACCGAATGAAAAATCCCTTTCGCCATCAGCGGTGAAGCGCCACAGGAAGACATGCGGCTCGAGTACGCCGGCAACAAGCCTCATCTCCCTGCCGCAGACAATGACCTTATCATCCGACTGCACGGCAACATGATAGATGAATTCGGCGTTGGGCCTTTCCAGATCGATAACACCGTCAGTTCCGAAAGAGCCATCCAGCGTACCATCCTGATTCAGGCGGAAAATCCGTTCGGAGTTGTAGAGCTGGTCTCCGGCCACGATGATTTTTCCGGTGCTTTGTAAGGCCATTCCATAAGCCCGCGTGAAAAGGTTAATGTTCTCATCTTCGCGTGACCTGACCATGCCGTCACCCCCGCCAAATGCCGCATCTGGAAAGCCATCGGGGGTGTAACGTACTATGATTGCCTGGTGGGCTTCACTGGAAAAAGTACCTTCAGCACAAACCAGAATTTTTTCATCAGCCTGCATCAATATTTTCGTTATTTCAAAGCCGTTGTTGTTTCCAAAGATGCTATCCCAGCCGTTTCCGCTGAATACGGGATTCAGCGTTCCGGGGTTCTGGGCTGCAGTATAAGTGCTTATTGCAATCAGGAAAATCAGGGTATAGATTTTCATTGTGTTTTATTTATAAGTGCTGTTTTCGTCTGTTAAAGCAGATTTACTGCCTGATTCTCAAGCAAAAATAGGATGGCAGAGCTCAGTTTATTTTCACAATGTGCCGGTGGAAAGGAAAAGTGTGCAGATGGTCTGAATTCAGCTTACTGGTGGATTTCGTCGGTTTAATACCGCTAAATACAGCAAACAGTAAACTGTACACCCATTCCGGTTGTTTGTACAGGTAGAATATCCGTTTGCACATTATTTCCTGCACTGAATCCAGAATGTGGGTACTTTTAAAGTTATTTATTTCACCTCATGATTGATTTAATCCTGATCGACGACGAACCCAGTGCCATCAAGAGCCTGAAATGGGAAATAGAGAGCTACTGCGAGAATGTGAGAATTGTGGATTCGTTTGTGAATCCGGGGCAGGCGGCAGACTACCTTAGGAAGAACCAGGTGGACTGTATCTTTCTGGATATAGAAATGCCTGAAATGGATGGATTTCAGTTTCTTGCGATGTTTCCGGAACGGAACTTTGACGTGGTTATAACAACGGCTTATGACCAGTATGCCATAAAAGCCATCAAGGAACGTGCGCTTGACTACCTGCTTAAACCCATTGATGCCGATGACCTGAAAGCCTGCATTGAGCTGGTCGAGAAAAGAAAAAAGCTGCAGTCGGTAGATGAGAGGCTGGAGAAATCACTCGAAAAACTGATCAGTGCCAGCAACCGGCAAACAGGACAGAAGATCAGTATCAGCAACGATGGCAAAATCATCTTCCTGAGTCCGGATGATATTGTGTATTGCGAGAGTGACGGTAACTACTGTACCATTTTTCTGGAGAACCGCGAGCGGATTGTGATTACACAGAAACTGAAGTTCATGGAAGAAAAACTATCGGGATTTCATTTCTTCAGGATCCACAACTCTTACCTGATCAACCTCAGCAAGGTGAAGGAATTTCACAAGACCGATGAATATGTGGTGCTGACCAACGCAGTTAAAATTCCGGTTTCACGCAACCGAAAATCTACTTTCCTCGATAGAATATGAACCTCGATATATTGCTGAGCGCTATATTGCTCTGGGGTTTTGTAACATCAGGGCTCCTTATTTATGCTCTGATCTGCAGCCTGATTTATGCACAAACCAGGCAGAAGGTATTTCTTTATTATGGAATTTACAATCTTCTGGTTGTGCTGTTTATCTTCAAGAACAGTAACCTGGTTTCACAGGAGTTGGTCCGGAGCTACATTGAATCTGATTATTACATATTTAACTGGCTCATTCAGGTGATCTACAACTCCCTGCTTTTCTTCTTTTACATTGAGTTTCTGGAGATGAAAACCCATTTCCCGAGGTTCAGTAAATATTTGTCGAAATTTCTCAGGGTGTTGATGGTCGCAGCCACTCTATGGGGAATTGTTGCTTTTTTAACGGGAAATCCCCGCTGGTTCAGCATGTTTTTCAATTTCGGATTCATCCCGCTGATGACCGTGATGGTGTTAGCCGCACTCTGGGTTACAACAAAAGTGCCGAATAAACTGAAATACTTCATCATCACCGGTGTGGTTATTTACCAGGTGCTTGCCTACCTGTCGCTTCTGATGACATACAAAATCATCAAAGGTTCTTTCCCTATATTCTATTTTTACCTTGGTTTGGTGATAGAATCAACCATTTTCATGCTCGGGCTCGGATACAGGATAAAGCAACTATATGCTGAAAAACTCAATGCTCAGGCGCTGATCATTGAAGAACAGAGAAATCTTCAGTTTCTGCGCGAAAACCAGCAATCGGAACTCGAAAAACAGCTCGAACAGAAGGTCGGTCAGTTGCGCCAGGCCATTGAGCAGAATGAGGCGGAGAAGCTGAAATCGCTTTCGCTGGCTTACGATCA
>CALMDN010000531.1 GCA_937864935.1 uncultured Bacteroidales bacterium | reverse complement strand
CGCGCGCAAACAGCGTTTTGCTAAATCAAACATAATGTGGACGTTAGTTAAATCTTTCATTGGTAGTGATAGCGAAGAATCTCATAGGCAATTCTAAAGGTTACCCGACAATAGTGATTTAGCCTTCTACCTGACTCAAAATAGAATGAATTCTTCAATATAAGTTGGTGCTTGCCTGGTGTCCTGGTGTATTGGTGTCAAAAAAATCTCCGGCACATTAAAAAACGAATAACCCATTTCTTTACGGAGGATTTACCGATTGAACTGATTATCATTTGCCGACCTTGTTTTTTAGTTTAATTTTGCCACAAATCCAATCATCGAATTATGCAGGACGAAACAACCACCCAAGGGGCAGAAATCCCTGAAACCTCAACGGAAGTCAACTTAACCACTGATAGCAGCATTGCGGATACAGTGAAAACGGAAAAGAAAAAACCCAACCTGAACCTGATACTTACCGTGCTGAACCTGGTTTTGTTCGCCGGCCTTGTAATTCTCTATTTTGTGATACTTGGTTCAAAATCAGATAGTACACCAAACCTGGCTCTGATTCAGAAGGCTTCCGGTGGTGCCGCCACCCTGGCTTATGTTAACAGCGACAGCATTCTGGCCCACTACGATCTGGTGAAATCCATGCGGGAAGAATTGGAAAACAAGACTATACGCCTCGAGAATGAACTGAAAACGAAACAGGCTGCCTTTGAGAAGGATGCTGCCTATTTTCAGGAGCAGGTTGATAAAAAATCCATCTCAGAAGCCTCAGCCCAGGAGATTTATGGTCAGTTGATGAACGATCAGCAGAAGTTGTATGAACTGCGTGAGAAATACTCTGCCGAGCTGCAGCAACAGGAATACAACCTCAACCTGCTGTTGCTCGACAGCCTGAACAATTTCCTGAAGCGCTACAACAAGCGCATGAACTTCGACTATATCTTATCCTTCAACAAAGGCGGAAGCATTCTCACTGCCAACGATTCGCTTGACATTACAAAAGACGTGATCAGGTTGTTGAATGAGGAATATTCGGTTTCCGGTAAATAATCGCATGAAGATACTCAGCAAGTTTAATCCCCGGGTATTTGGATTTTTAGGTCTGATTCTGCTGCTTTCGTGCAGCAGCCGGAATCTGCAGCCTGAAGCTGGTCTGGAGGTAATTCCCCGTGAGCAGATGGTACGGCTGATGGCGGAAATGGAGTTAACGGAAGCTTTGCTGAAAAACCATCAGGTTAAGATGTCGCGCGACAGCGTGAACCTGCTTACAAAGAAGTACTATGATTCATTATACAACAAATACGGGGTCACCCAGGCACAGTTCGACAACAACCTGAAATATTACCAGTCTGACATCGAAGAATTTCTGGCCATGACCGATTCGGTGATCATCTACCTGACCCGCCGCAAGGACAGTGTTTCAAACATAAAGGCAAGCCCGGCGACAAAGAATGATACAACCGTAAAAAAGGCACCGGTAACGGTAAAGAAATAAAAAACAAACCCTGCTTCATTCAGAAGCAGGGTTTGTTTTTTTATGATTGTTTGTATTATCTGCTGGCAGAAGCAGAAAAATTTTCCATATCCCCGCCGGCAGTGATGGTATATTCCCATTCCATAAAGTCATCACTGGTCAGGTCTCCGGAGCCTTCCACGATGAAGCCGGTTGCCATTTCCTGCTCAGGCACAGTGATTCTGTCAGCGGTAACAATGCCATAGGCAGAATACATTCCTCCGGCTCCGGCAAAATTGCGCAGCAGCACTTGCGTAGAATTGCCCGGGTCGTTGGAAATGGTTACTGTATAGGTTGCCTTCACACTGCGCAAAGCAGGGGCATCGCTGAAGATCCATGAACCTATAAATTTTTCACGTGGATCGCCGGTATCGGGATCAAGATCGTCTTCGGGAATACAGGCGTTGAAAACAGGAATCAGCAGAAGCGAGAATAACGCAAATGCATAAGGTCGGAGGCTTGATTTCATGATTTCGGTTTTTGCGGAGGTTGTTATCTTTACGCAAAATTATAGCAAAAAGTATTCCGTTCTTTAAATTTCCCCGCTGTGCGAAAGCCAGACAGAACGAAATACGGAATGCCATTGTTGGTGATCAATCTGGTACACCATCTTCAACGAACCGGCAGTGCACTGTTTTTTTTGCCATAAATCTGCTTGCCTGATCGTATCTTTGATGGACCAATCTAATTAAAGTCTTATGTCATATACAGCAAACGAACAACGGTACAACAACATGCCATACAACCGCTGCGGAAAGAGCGGGCTGAAGCTGCCGGCCATCTCCCTGGGCTTGTGGCATAATTTCGGGGGCGTGGACATTTACCAGCTCAGTCGTGAGATGGTGCTGCATGCCTTTGATGCAGGGATCACCCATTTCGATCTGGCCAACAACTACGGTCCGCCCCCCGGAAGTGCCGAAGAGACCTTTGGAAGGATACTGAAGGATGATCTTGGCAGGTACCGCGATGAAATCATTGTTTCAACCAAAGCCGGCTATTACATGTGGCCGGGGCCCTATGGAGAAATGGGCTCAAAGAAATACCTGATTTCGAGCCTTGATCAGAGCCTCAGACGCATGGACCTGGAGTATGTTGACATCTTTTACTCACACCGTCCCGACCCCGAAACGCCGCTGGAAGAGACCATGGAAGCCCTCGGGCAGGTTGTGAGGCAGGGCAAGGCTCTGTATGTCGGTTTATCGAACTACAGTGCAGGGCAAACCCGCGAAGCAGCGGAAATTCTGAAAAGCATGGGCATTCGTTGTCTTATCCATCAGCCCCGTTATTCGATGTTCGACCGGTGGGTAGAAGGGGGCTTGCTCAGTTTACTCGAAGAGGAGGGCATGGGGGCCATCGCCTATTCTCCCCTTGCACAGGGATTGCTCACCGACAAGTATCTGCATGGCATTCCTGCAGGGTCGAGGGCTGCCAGTGAGCATGGCTTTCTCCAGGCTGAGCAGGTTACCCATGAAAAAGTCAGCAAGGCTGCATTGCTGAATGAGATTGCCCTGAAACGCGGTCAGAAGCTTTCGCAGATGGCCCTTGCCTGGGTACTCAGGAATCCGGTGGTAACTTCGGTGCTGATCGGGGCCAGCAGTGTCAGCCAGATCGATGATGCCATCGGCTCATTGAAGGGTGTCGCATTTACGCAAGAAGAATTGGTGGAGATTGGTAATATTCTGGCGTGAAGTCCGATAAGAATCAGTTGTTTATTTTCTAAATGGCTTGAAAGGGTTTTAGTATCTTTGCCGGCCAAACATCGGAATCATGAAGCCAGCCGATCGTATACTCAGTAACAGATTTCTCCGTCTCCCGGGTTATCTCCTACTGCTGATTATTCCGGTAATTCTGTTTATCACTTCACTCGACACCATCAGGTCACGGAACAAAGCCTGGTATGCCGGCGGTTACGATCCTGAATATGCATACCTTTTTAACGCACTCAATATGGCTACCTTTAAACTGGCCGGCCATATCGACCATCCCGGAACGACCATGCAGGTTGCAGGAGGAATGGTGCTGAGGGTATCATGGCTTCTGGATCCGCGTGGTGAGGATCTGAAAACAGCAGTCCTCTCAGATCCTGAGCATTACATCAGGCAACTGAACATAGCCACCGCTGTATCCGGCAGTCTGGCATTGTTGCTGCTTGGATTTTTTTTAGTTCACACCACTGGCTTACTGTGGATTGGAATTATTTTTGAACTTACTCCGTTTATTTCCGGATTTGTACTTTTTAACGGATTTACCAGAGTTACTCAGGAAGTTATGCAGATGACCGCTGCTTTTGCTATGGCAGCGTTTGCTCTGCACTGGTACTTCAAACGCTCAGATTCAGTTCGTACAAATTATACCCTTTGGTTCGCGGTAATCTCAGGATTCGGTCTGGCATCAAAGATCATTTTTATTCCGTTGCTTGTAATTCCGTTTATTCTACTTGAAGGGTGGAAAAAGAAAGCTGCATTTATTGGTTTATCGGTTTTGTTTTTT
>CALMDN010000530.1 GCA_937864935.1 uncultured Bacteroidales bacterium | reverse complement strand
GGTTGGTGGCATAAATAAAGTTGGCCTTGGCTGAGTGCTCAAGGTAGGGCATATCGGCAGCATACAGCGTAAGTTCATCCTTCCAGTCGGCATTGCGGCTGATGGTCAGGGCCGAAGCCGGAAGTGCCAGCAGGGCAGTGCCAATCAGCAGATTCCTCAGTTTTAAGGGTAAAATTGTTTTACTTTCAGGTGATGTTCCCGTAATCCTGAACAATCCGTAGACCAGCGCGAGACAGAAGCCAAGGGAAGCGATGTACAGAAACCTCTCGGCCACAATGCCGGTAGGTGAGGTGATCAGGTTGGTGAAGGGTGCGATGTTAAACAGATAGAACAGTATGGCAAATGAGAGCAGGTGTTTTCTCCTGAACAGCCTGATTGCGAAGTAAAGCAGGGCCAGGTGCAGCAAAATGGAAACCCATACCAGCGGGTTGCTGAGTCCTGTTACCGGGATCATGTTGTACCCGTAATAAAAAACCAGCGGATGCGGGTAGAACAGCATTTTCAGGTAGAACAGCAATGCCATCATTCCGGTACCGATGCGCTCGGCAAAGGCTACCCCGAAAAACAGGGGATTTTCTATAAACTGTACCGGCCGTGTCGAGGTTCCGAGAAACAGGCGAGGAATCAGGGCAGCGATTACCATAATGGCCAGGATTGAACCCGTGATCAGCAGGATCTTTTTGGGTTTCAGATCGGTGAAGAAGTAAAACACCAGGGGGATAATGCCGAGGAAGGTTACAATGTTGGCCTTTGAGAGTTGTCCCAGTCCGAAAGCCAGTACGCCCCAGAGAATGTTCAGCCATTTTCCGTTTTCGTGATACCGGAGGAAGAATTTAAGCGCCAGCAGTGCCCCGAGGAAGCTCAGCAGCTCTTCGCGGTTTTTTAAACTGGCAACCACCTCGGTGTGAAGCGGATGGGCCATGAAGAGAACAACTGCAAGTAAGGGGAAGATGACGTGATATTGTTTCAGCAGTTTCCGGAGCAGCTGGAAAAGCAGGATGCCTGTCAGGGCGTAAAGCAACACATTGATGAAGTGACTGAAGTGCGGGTTGTCGCCGAGAAACTGCCGCTCAATGGCAAAAGTGGCTTTTGCAACCGGCCTGTAACCGTAATTGTGCTGTCCGCCTTCCTCTGCGTTGATGTTGATGTAATAGGATGAAAAAATCTCAGGGATTGCCTTCAGCCCTTTCTCTACCACCGGGTTGTTGGCAGTGACATAAAAATCATCAATGGAATACCTGTTTTTAACGGTGTTGCCATAAAGCAGAAATGCAAAGGCAGCGATCAGAAGATAAAAAAGTCTGACGGGTGGCTCTTTGCCGTTCCCGGATTTTTTAACCGGTTTAACCGGAGCACTGGTCTTTTTGGCGTCTTTCAGGTTCATGGGGCGGTCTTTTGCCGGGCGTGCAATTGTATACGTGTTTTTTGCACGGGTAACAACGGCAGGGAACAATGCGCAAAGTAACGCAAAATATGGATTGCTGCAAAGCACCGTCGGGTGGTTCAGGCGTCGCCGGGGGAATCTTTTTCAGGCTGTCCTGATCTGGTTGGTGATGAAGGCAAAATCGGCAATCTGCAGCTGTTCAGCTCTTTTGGTCAACAAAAAAGTGAGCTGTTCACTTTCGTTGAAGGCAATGCTTTTCAGGGCATTCCGGAGTGTTTTCCTCCGCTGGTTGAAGGCAGTTTTAACCACCAGCACAAATGACTTTTCATCACAGCCAAGGGTGTTTACTTCATTGCGCCTGAGCCGGATGACAGCAGATTTAACTTTTGGTGGCGGCACAAACACCTGTTCGCTGACTGTAAAGAGGTATTCAATGGTGTACCACGACTGCATCAGCACGCTGAGAATGCCATAGGTTTTGCTGCCGGCGGGTGCGGCCATCCGCTCAGCCACCTCTTTTTGAAGCATACACACCACTTCGGGGATGCGGTTGCGGTGCTCGAGCACCTTGAAAAAAATCTGACTGGAAATGTTGTACGGGAAATTTCCGATCACCGAGAAGTTGCCTTCAAACAGGCCATCGACCGGGACCCTCAGAAAGTCCCCCTCAACGAAGCAGCCGGCATGCTCCGGAAACGTTGTTTTGAGATAAGGAATTGATTCGCGGTCAACATCCAGCGCTTTGAAGGTTCCCACCGGAAGCCTGAGGAGGTATTTTGTAAGTACCCCGGTGCCCGGACCGATTTCGAGCAGGGCCCCGCAGGGCAGTGAAAGGCTGTTCACGATCTTCGAAGCGATGTTCTCATCCTTCAGAAAATGCTGCCCGAGGTGTTTTTTTGCTCTGATTGGCTCCATGGTTATTTCGGATTTCGGATTTCGATTTCGGATTTCGGATTTCGGATTTCGGATTTCGCCTGACTGTCCTGACGACAGTCAGGCAGGGATTCCAACTTCTCACATCTGTCCTCCGACTACCGACTTCTGACCTCTGACCTCCGTTAGGATTGGTTGTCATCAACTTAAATCGTAGTGATCCTACCTCTTACTTCATTTTTTTCGACTTCCGATCTCTGACTTACGATCTCTGACTTCCGACCTATGACTTCCGACTTCAGTTTACCAGATCCCCCCTCAACGCCCTGAAGCGTTTGCGTGCTTCCACGGTAAAGAGGCTGCCGGGATAAGCGGTG
>CALMDN010000529.1 GCA_937864935.1 uncultured Bacteroidales bacterium | reverse complement strand
CTTGAGCACCCATGCGAATCATGCTGTAGCAGTTGCCCAGCAGCGTTATTCCGGTGGTATGGTGAGTTTTACACTGAAGTCTGATACCATAGCTGCAGCCAATACCGTAGTGACATCCGCAAAGCTGTTTAAACTGGCAGAGAGTCTTGGCGGAGTAAAAAGTCTGAGTTGCCATCCCGCTACCATGACCCATAAGTCAATCCCGGCTGAAATGCGCGTTGCATCGGGAATTACCGATAGCCTGATCAGACTTTCGGTCGGACTGGAAGACCATGAAGATCTCATAGCTGACCTTGAACAGGCATTTGCTTGCCTTTAATTCATTATAAATCAAAGTTTTATTTAATACCTGACTATACCATATGAGCAGACAAGACATAACCATCGGTCTCTTCGGATTTGGGGTGGTTGGAAAAGGTTTGTGGGACGTGCTGTTGCAGACACCCGGCCTTAAAGCCAACATCCGCAAAATCTGTGTCAAAACACACGATAAACCCCGGCCGGTTCCGCAGGAATACTTCACGTTTGACCGGGATGAGCTGTTGAATGACGATCGTATAAACATCATCGTGGAACTGATCGATGATTCGGAGGCCGCCTTTGAAATTGCATCGGCAGCAATGCGCAATGGCAAAGGTGTTGTGAGCGCCAACAAAAAAATGATTGCGGATCATCTCCATGAACTGCTGCTGCTTCAGCAACAATACAATGTCCCGTTTCTTTACGAGGCAGCCAGTTGTGCCAGTATTCCGATAATCCGCAACCTGGAGGAGTATTACGACAATGATTTGCTGGTTTCGCTGGAAGGCATTGTCAACGGATCAACCAATTATATACTGACCCGGATATACCGGGATAAGCTTTCACTCAGCGATGCCCTGAAGCTGGCGCAGGACCTGGGGTATGCCGAAAGCAATCCTGCTCTCGACATTGAGGGGCATGACGCTAAGTATAAATTACTCATCCTGTTGCTGCATGCTTTCGGCATCGTTGAAAATCCTGACCGCATATTTAACCTGGGAATTCAACGCCTTGGGGTGCTTGATCTCAGGGTGGCCGGAGAGAAGGGATATAAAATCAAACTGATTGCCCATGCCCACAAATTTGGTGACAACCGGGTGATTGCTTTTGTACTTCCGCAGTTTGTTGATGATTCAAGCAGGTTTTTCAACGTAGATGATGTTCTTAACGGGGTGCAGACCGAGACCGGATTTGCCGACAAGCAGTTTTTTATGGGGAAAGGTGCCGGAGCCTTCCCCACGGCTTCCGCTGTGTTGAGTGATATTTCTGCTTTGTCGTATAACTATCGTTACGAATATAAAAAGCGTAGCCAGCAGGTACTTACCTTAACCGGTGAATTCTCACTTGAAGTTTATGTCAGCTTCCGCAACCGCGGGGATGTACCGTCTTCTGATTTTATCAGCATCAAAGAAAAATACCGTTCGCCGGATGGTAACTACATTGTCGGCCGGATCAACTTCAGCACCCTGACCGAAAGCAGCTGGATCAGCAATCCTGAGGTGTCGGTGTTGCTGACTCCGGACTTCCGGCCATTGTCATTGGATGAAGAATAAGTACTTATCTGTCGGATTTTTAGTCAGTTTTACTGCAGAAATGCGGGCATAAGTTTTTTATAAAATGCTTTTATTGTTGCTTAATCGTTTGTTTTCAGCTGCCTGGTTGTTACGAAGCATCCTGGTTGTTTCAGTTCAGATCCGGCAGGCAGCTGAAAACAGACGATTCAGGATATGGTATAAGAATAAACATTATCTTTGCCCCACCAAAACCTTTGGATGTACTCACCGAATAGGGATATTGTCAGGTAAATAACCGAGTGTTTTGTCAAGCGTAAAGTGTTGCATTGAATTAAATGAAAGTTTCAACGCTTAAATAGGTTCGCTACCTTTTACTTTGGACTTTTTACTTTTTACTTGACACTAACGGTTATTTTCTCCTTTTTACTCCGGCTTTTCTGCCGGGGCATTTTCATTTTTTTTATTTTTAATGACTCCGGATGTATCTTGCTGTGGCAGTGGTCTGTCCATGGGTCACCTTAAAATCTATCATCATGAGCAATGACAATAAATCCATCCACGATTTCGATTTCAGTCTGATCTGCGAGTATTATGCCAGTATTGAACGGCAGGGCCCGGGAAGTCCGGAGGCTACCCGCAAGGCCCTGGGTTTTGTGGATCACCTTACCGAAGATTCAAAAATTGCCGATCTGGGCTGTGGCACAGGCGGACAAACCATGGAACTTGCCCGGAACACTCCGGGGAAGATTACCGGCATTGACCTCTTTCCTGAGTTCATCGATCTGTTTAACGGGCAGGCCCGCAAGCTGAATCTTCAGCACAGGGTGAGGGGTGAAGTGGGTTCAATGGACAGCCTCAGCTTCGGAGCCAACGAACTCGACCTGATCTGGTCGGAAGGTGCCATCTACAACATCGGATTTGAACGCGGATTGAACGAATGGCGCAACTTTCTCAAACCCGGCGGATTCATCGCTGTAACAGAAATATCCTGGTTTACCCAAGAGCGACCGGATGAAATCACCGCCTTCTGGAAAGATGCCTATGCAGAAACCGATACCATTCCCAATAAAATGGCGGTGATGCAGAAGGCCGGATATATTCCGGTGGCATCGTTCATTCTCCCGGAGTATTGCTGGACGGAGAATTTCTATAAACCCCAGGTACAAGCCCAGGAGTTGTTCCTCAGCAAACACAAGGGCAACCATACAGCAGAGGAACTGGTAGCCAACCAGCGCCACGAAGCTGAACTGTACAACCGATTCAAAGACTGGTATGGATATGTATTCTATATAGGTAAGAAAATCTGATTCCTTTAGCTGCAGGAAACCGGAAGTCTGAACGCTGGTTTCCTGCAACTTACCTTTTTGGTTCCGGATCTGATCTTCCGGGGCCGAATCACTCCGCCCGCGTTGACCGGGGCTTTGACTGATTTTTAAAATAAACGAAACAAACAAAAAGCAATGAACCTTATTGAACTGGGTTATAACCCATATACAGAAAAACAATGGATTGACAAAAAGCTTACCGGCTATGTTCCGGGAAGGGTTGTTGCGGAACACAGGGAAAGGTATGTTGTTGTAACTGAAACCGGGGAATTTGAAGCCGAAATTACCGGGAACCTTAGGTTTGCCGCCGGAAGCCGCGTGGATTTTCCTGCTGTGGGAGATTGGGTGGCCTTGAGCCTGTATGATGCCGGTGTTTCACTGATTCATGCAGTAGTGCCGCGTTTCTCTGGCATCTCGAGGCAGGCACCCGGACAGCACGGCGGGATACAGCTGATTGCTGCCAACGTGGATTTTGGTCTGATCGTTCAGGCAGTCGACCGGGATTTCAATGTCAACAGGATTGAACGCTACCTTACCCTCTGTTATACAGCCAGGGTAACCCCTGTGCTGGTGCTGACCAAAACCGATCTGATCAGCACGGCAGCTCTGGAAGAGAAAATCCGGAAAGTAAATGCCCGTCTTAAAATCCCGGATATCGTTGCAGTGAGCAATCTGACAGCTGATGGCACAGAAACCCTCAAAGACCTGCTGGTGAAAGGCAAAACTTTCTGCCTGCTGGGCTCGTCAGGGGTCGGAAAATCTACCCTGGTAAACAACCTTGCAGGAAAGCCACAGATGAAAACGAATGAGATCAGCGGGAGTACCGGAAAAGGAAAGCACACCACCAGTCACAGGGAGCTGACCGTTCTCAGCAATGGCGCTATCCTGATCGACAACCCCGGCATGCGGGAAGTAGGTATTACCGATGCAGAGGAAGGTGTTGCAAGAACCTTCGATGAGATCATCAACCTGGCAAGGGATTGCAGATATAAAGACTGCACGCATACCGGAGAGGCGGGCTGTGCCGTGTGTGAAGCCGTTGAACAGGGACGGCTCGACAGCAGCCATTATGCCAATTTTCTCAGGATAGAGCGTGAAAAGTCCTATTTTGAGACATCGCTGGCAGAAAGAAAACGAAAAGAAAAGATGTTCGGGAAGATCCTGAAGAATTACAACAAAATGGATGTAAAGGGAAGGGGGGCAGTCACAGATTGAACATCTGCTTTTAATAACGGAGGTTGTCTCATAAGTTAGATAAGGCTTCGACTCCGCTCAGCCTGACAACTGAATATCAATGCATTGTCATATTGAGCGAAGTCGAAATATAGACAATTCTTGAATTGTGAGACAGCCTCCTCTTATTTGTATTCAGCTAACTTTATGTTTTCAGCGTCTGTTCAGTTCGACTGTTTTACCAGCTGCCGGGTAATGGATTTCCCATCCTGCCGGAGCGTAAGGTAATAAACACCGTCGGGCAGGCCGCTCAGGTCGATGAGGGAATCCTGAACCACCTCCCGGCGCAGGATATTGCCCTTGCTGTCGGTGATAATGATCTGTGTTGGCTGGAGCAGTCCCAAAATCGAACAATGAGATTTAGCAGGGTTGGGGTATATCCGGACTGAACCGCTGCCGGATGGATGCGATTCAACGGAAAGATACCTGCAATACCCGAAGAAATCGAAGGCCGGCAAAGGGGTATTGTTGTTGTTGAAATCGAAGAAACCGACATTCTCGTAAGAAGATCCCCGTCCCCAGGCATCGCACATGGATGACGTGATCCAGGCCGGTTCCCAGTAAATGATTCCGGTTCCACCATTTTCGTAAACGGTTTCTGCCAGGTCGTACAGGAAATCCTTCTGCCCCTGGGCATTCACCGGGTAACTGAAGTCACCGTAGTTGTTCATGAAATTGGAGTAAGTGTCGCTGTTCTGCAGGGTCCAGGGGGCACCGGTTTCAAAAACCATGATTTCCTTGCCGGAAACTGTTTTCAGTTGCTGAATCAGGTTCCCGAGGGCCTGCATGGTGCTGATGTCAGCCCACATCGGATAAAATGAAAATCCGAGGATATCGAAGTTGGTAATCTGCTGCGATTTAAAGAGACCAGCCAGCCACAGCGCTGTGGATTGGGTAAAATGCACAGCCTTTTTCACCTGTTGCCCGTTTGCTGCATTGAATTCATCCACGGCATCAAATCCTGCGTTGAATTTATCGGCATCCTCCGGCCAGGTCCAACCCTGGGTGGAAGCAGTTTCATCAATAAATTCCCAGGTGGTTTCGTTTCCGATGGCTACCACATCCGGTACCACATTTTCTGCCAGCAGTCTGGCAAGCACCGCGCTGGTGTAGCGATGCACCGAATCAATCAAAACACTGTGCGAGAGTCCCATCCAGGCGGCAGGCATTTTCTGCTTGTCAGGATCATTGAAATAATCCCCGTAATGAATGGCCAGCATCCGTTTCATGCCGTTGCTTTTCGCCCGCTGGAAAGCCAGAACAACATCGTCAAGGTCGTTGGCTTCGATCGGGTTGCCACACTTATCGGTGATGTTCTGCGGGGTATGCCAGAGCCGAATCCTTACCATGGAAGCGCCTTTGTCGGCAAACAGCCTGTAAGGGTCGGTTACGTTGCCTGAAGCGTCGCGGTAAACTCCACCTTTTTCGAGAATGGTATTGACATAAGAAAGATCGGCACCCGAGATGAAGGTTTGGGCTGGAATCTCAGCGGTGAGCAGCAGGAATGTGAGTGAAGCAGCGATTGCCTTTAACATGGTAGTTGAAGATTTTGTATGAGGAGTGCCCGGTTAATTGCGATCAGGATCTGGCAGAATCATGCCCTTAACCGAAAATCATGTTGTAATACCGCTCAATCCTTCCGCCTAACTCATCGATTGAGATATATTTGCTTACCCTGAAGTTCTCTTTCCCGTCGAAGAATACCACAATGGTGGGGCTGGCAAAAACACCGTTCGATGCCGACAGCTCGGGAAATTCAGCGGCATTCACATAGGTATGCGCCATCAGCGGAAACTGTTCCGTGACCATCTGCTCCACCTTCGGCCGCAGTGCGACACAGGGAGCACACGAATCGTTGTAAAAATAGACCAGCAGGGCTGCCTGATCCCTGTTCAGCTGTTCCAGCATCTCCTGGTTTCTGATTTCCTGTTTCATTCTTAAAGATTTTCTCTTCTGACCGACAGGAAAACCTGTAAAGGTGATTTTCCAGATCAAGCCGGTACTTTTCTGATTTCAACCGGCAAAATTAATCTAAAAAACAGCCCGATAATTATTTTAAACAGTTACCGTATAATTTCAGAAATTGCACATGCTTACGGGTGCAGCCGGTTTGTATCTGAAAAAAAATGGTGATTGTTTTTAACCGATTGATATGATGAAAATTAGGATTCTTTGGTTGAACCTGTTTCTGAGTGCTGCAAGCATTCTGACAACTGGTTTCAGTTCCCTGGCGGGTGATAGGGAAAAACTGCCTGTGGAGTTATCCATTGAACGGATACTCGGTGCCAGGTCCTCTGATTTTGTTTGCCAGCTCCTTGAATACAATGGAGAAAATGAGTTTTTTGAACTCGAGACCCGTGGCGGAAAGGTGGTCCTGCGCGGCAATTCACAACCTGCCATCGGTTACGCCCTGAATTATTACCTGACGAACTACTGCAAATGTCAGTACTCCAGGGCAGGCATCAACCTGAACCTGCCGGAAAACCTGCCGGAAATACCCTCCGTGATTCATCTGGAAACACCCTACCCATACCGCTATTTCTACAATTACTGTACATTCAACTATTCCAAATCGTTCTGGGGTTGGGAAGAATGGGAAAGGGAGCTTGACTGGCTGGTGTTGCACGGCATCAACATGCCGCTGGCCATTCTGGGTACCGAAGCCGTGTGGCAGAATACGCTCAGGCATTTCAATGTTCCCGGTGAAGCCATTGAGCGTTTTATTCCAGGGCCTGCCTATACAGCCTGGTGGCTGATGGGCAACCTCGAAGGCTGGGGTGGACCAGTCTCACAGCAATGGATCAATCAGCAGAGCACCCTGCAGAAAAAGGTGGTAACCCGCATGCGCGAGCTGGGGATGACTCCTGTGTTTCAGGGCTTCTACGGGATGGTTCCCGACACACTCCGAACCCTGTTTCCTTCGGCACGAATCAGCTACGGCGGTTTGTGGGCCGGCGACAGGGAGGGTTTCCGACGCCCTGCCTTTCTCGATCCTTCCGATCCTCTGTTTGCTGAGATGGCATCGGTTTATTACGCAGAGCTTCACCGGCTTTACGGAAAAACCGGGTTTTACGGCGGGGATCCATTTCATGAAGGTGGCAATACGGAAAACATAGATATCACAAAATCTGCCTCCCTGATTCAGCAGTCGATGCTGAATGCCAATCCTGAGGCCATCTGGGCTTTGCAGGGCTGGTGGGACAATCCCACCGATGCATTGCTTGCCGGGGTGAATAAGGATCACACCCTGGTTCTTGACCTCTATGCAGAGGGTAATCCTCAGTGGGAGCGAAGAGAGGGTTTTGGCGGCATCCCCTGGGTATGGTGTTCCCTGCTCAACTTCGGAGGCAAGGTAGGAATGTACAGCCGGCTCGGAAAACTGGCCACTGAGCCTGCGCGCGCTCTTGCGTCTGAATACGGCAATAAGCTGAAAGGCATCGGTATGATGATGGAAGGCGATCAGACCAACCCGGTGAATTTTGAGCTGGTTTTTGACGCAGTATGGAGCAAACAAGCCATTGACCTGGATCAGTGGATACCCGGTTTTGTAGCTTCGCGTTATGGTTCAGCCTCAAAACCTGCAGTTGAAGCATGGAACATCCTCAGGCAGACCGCACTGGACTGTCCGAGGGCCCAGGAGGGCACCTCAGAATCCATCTTTTGTGCCCGCGGTGATACTGGGGTCAACAAGGCCTGGCGATGGGGTTTCATTCACCGGTACTATGAACCGGAGAAGCTTCAGGAAGCCCTGAGACTGCTGCTTTCCTGTGAAAGTGAATTCCGTACATCGGATACCTACCAATACGATGTTACGGACCTCTGTCGCCAGGCAATCTCCAACCATGCCTACGATGTTTACGGGCAGATGATGGCCGCATTCACAGAAGGCAATGCACCGGATTTCAATAAGAAATCGCAGAAGTTTCTGCAATTGATGGACGATCAGGACAGACTGCTCTCCACCCGTAAGGAGTTTCTGCTGGGTGCCTGGCTCGATGCTTCAAAAAAAAATGCAACCAACGACGCCGAGCGGACGCTGTTTGAGCAGAATGCCCGGACTTTGATCACCGTGTGGGGAAATGAAGGTGTATCGAAAGAACTGCATGAATATGCCAACCGCGAATGGGCCGGAATGGTGGGAGGCCTTTATAAAAGCCGGTGGAGTGCATTTATTGAGATAATGAAGGAAAGGCTGCAGGGAATTGAAGCCCCGTTACCTGATTATTACGCCATGGAAGCTGAGTGGATCAGAAAAACAGATGTTTATCCCGGT
>CALMDN010000528.1 GCA_937864935.1 uncultured Bacteroidales bacterium | reverse complement strand
GTTTCTTAAAAAGCTGTAACTTTATCGTGTGAAACTTCGGTGGTTTTCATTTGTTGGGGTTTGTATTAAAAAATTAACAATCAATACTTTATGACCGCTGATACTGCTGCACAGTTTGACAAAGCCATTCAGGCATGCAAAGATATATTTTTAGCGAAAATGAAAGACTACGGTACAGCATGGCGTGTTCTGAGACCTGAATCGCTGACCGACCAGATTTACATCAAAGCCAACCGCATCAGAAGTATTCAGGGAAAAGGCACACATCTGGTTGTTGAAGACGAATGGCCGGAATTTATCGGAATCATCAATTATTCGATCATAGCCCTGATTCAGCTTGAACTGGGCCAGAGCAACGAACTAACCATGGATGCAGCCGTTGTTGAACAACACTATGATAAATATGCAACGGAAGCCAAAAACCTGATGCTGAATAAAAACCACGATTACGATGAAGCATGGCGCAACATGAGGGTGAGTTCACTCACTGACATCATTCTGATGAAGTTGTTGAGGGTGAAACAGATAGAAGACAATAAGGGCAATACCTTTGTTTCAGAAGGGGTAGATGCCAATTATTTCGACATGATTAATTACGCTGTTTTTGCCCTGATAAAGTTAACTGAATTGAAGGAATCAGGTAATTGATTGCCTGTAAAACAAATGACTATGAAAATACTGCATTTGCTGTCACGCCTGATTGTCGGTCTGGTCTTCATCTTTTCAGGCTTTGTAAAAGGGGTTGATCCGCTTGGAACAGCCTATCGTATTGAAGATTATTTTATTGCCTGGAATGCCCAGGAAATGATGCCTTATGCCCTTTCACTATCCATACTGCTCAGCACCATGGAATTTGTTCTGGGCGTGGTGGTTCTGCTAAACCTTAAGCCAAAGGTGAACGCATGGATTCTGCTGTCAGTGATGAGCTTCTTTACCTTGCTGACCCTGAACGATGCCATTTACAATCCGGTACCCGATTGCGGTTGTTTTGGCGATGCAATCACACTGACCAACTGGCAGACCTTCTACAAGAATGTAATCCTGATGGTTTTTACTCTGGTTCTCCTTTTCCTGAGGAAAAAGACCAATGGGGTGGAATCCGTTCTCAGGTCTTACGGCACTGCGGCTGCGGCAGCAATTGTTTTCGTGGGCTTCAGCATGTATAACCACCGGCACCTGCCGGTGATCGACTTTATGGCCTGGAAAAAGGGCAACAGGATGTATATTGAGAATCCGCAGCCGGTGAAGTACTTCCTGAAATACAGGAACAAGGAGACAGGGGAGGTGAAGGAGTACCTTTCACCTGACTATCCCTACAACGACTCGGTGTGGATGTCAGAATGGGAGTTTGTTGACCAGCGGTTGGATGACCCTAATCAATACCCGGGTAATGATCTTCAGATCATGGATTCCACAGGCACCGACTTTACGGAGAGTGTTATCAGAAATCCCGACCATCAGTTTATACTGGTTGCCTGGGATATACTGTCAGCCAACGAAAAGGCCCTTTCAAGGATGGAAGCTTTCGCCAGCTCAGCGTCCAGTGATGGGATCAGTTTTGTTGCCCTTACCAGCTCCTTGCCCGAAGATATTGAAAAAGCCAGGCTTAAGCTCAATCTCTCTTTTGACATATTTCTGTCGGATGACATTGCCCTGAAAACCATGGTCAGGGCCAATCCCGGGCTGTTGCTGCTGAAAGACGGTGTTGTCATCGACAAATGGCATTACAACGATTTCCCCCGATACCAGGAATTCACCAGTCGCTACAGGAATGCAGCCAATGGGAAATAAAGCGAATTCATGATCCGCTACATACTCCGACGGGTTTATTACGGTCTCTTCGTATTGTTCGGAGTGATCACGCTTGTTTTTGTACTTTTCACCATTCTTCCGGGTGATCCTGCCCGCATGATGCTCGGGCAGAGGGCCGATATCTCCTCGGTGGAGTCGATCAACCGCGAGTTGGGGCGCGACAAGCCGGTTTTTATTCAGTATCTCGGCTTTCTCAACGACCTGTCGCCGGTATCCTATCACAATACCAGCGAAAAAGGCAGTTTCTGGTATCCTGATCCTTCAGAATATGCACCTTTCGTCAAGCTGATTGCGACAGGCGATCATACAGTAATTCTCAAAAAGCCGTACCTCCGGCGGTCATATCAAAGCAAGCGCAATGTTTCGGAGATTCTGGCTGAAGCATTCCCGGCCACCATGCTGCTTGCCCTGGTTGCCATATGCTTTGCCGTGGTGGTTGGTGGTTTTATCGGGGTTATGGCTGCCATCAGAAAAGATACCCTTTTCGACCGCTTAGCCCTGATCGTTTCTGTTTTTGGAATGTCGCTTCCATCATTTTTTGCCGCCATTCTCATTGCCTGGCTGTTTGCCTTTGTGCTGGCAGACTACACGGGCCTGAGTATGTTCGGATCGCTTTACACGGTGGATGATTTCGGGCGGGGAGAATACCTGGACTATAAAAATCTGATTCTGCCGGCCATAACCCTTGGGATAAGGCCCCTGGCAGTAATCGCAGAGCTTACCCGGAGCTCATTGCTGGAGGTGCTGTCGCAGGATTACATACGCACTGCCCGGGCAAAGGGGGTGCCGCAATTCAGGGTTATCACAAAACATGCCCTGCGCAATGCGCTGAACCCTGTTGTAACAACAGTCTCCGGATGGTTCGCATCCTTGATGGCCGGTGCAGTCTTCGTAGAATATGTGTTCGACTGGAAAGGCGTTGGGGTAGTGATTGTCGGAGGACTTGAAAACTATGATTTCCCTGTTGTAATGGGTGCTGTGCTTTTCATCGCTGTTTTGTTGGTGATAATTAATATTTTTGTAGATATTGTTTATGGTGTGCTCGATCCAAGGGTAAGGCTCGCCTGAGTTTTCATAATTTCTTAAAAATCAATTAAAATGAGAAAAAAAATCGTTGCCGGAAACTGGAAAATGAATAAAACTTTCAACGAAGCTGAAGACCTTTTGTTCGACATTGCTGACCTGCTGAAGAGCAACCGGCCGGAAGATGTTGAAATACTGGTTTGCCCGCCGGCAATTTATCTTGAGCTTTCGGCAGACATCGCCCATGAAAACGGTTTCAGCTGCGGGGCACAGAATCTGAGTCAGCATGAAGCAGGCGCATACACCGGAGAAATTTCAGCTGCCATGATCGCTTCCACGGGTGCAAAATATGTGATTGTCGGCCATTCTGAAAGAAGGACCTATTTCGGTGAGGACGATGTATTGCTGGCAGCCAAGGTTTCTCAGGCCCTGAAGCATGAACTGATTCCTGTATACTGCTGCGGCGAAGTATTGTCAGAGCGTGAAGCCGAAACTCATTTTACCGTTGTTGGTGAACAGATTAAGAAAGCCCTCTTCCATCTCACCGCAGAAGAATTTGCCCGGGTGGTGATTGCCTACGAGCCCGTTTGGGCGATTGGTACCGGACGTACTGCTTCTCCGGCCCAGGCTCAGGAGATGCATGCCTACATCAGAAAAGTGCTTGCAGACAAGTTCGGAGAAGCTGCAGCTGAAGAAACTACCATACTCTATGGCGGAAGTTGCAACGCAGCAAACGCTGCTGAGCTTTTTGCCAATCCCGATGTGGATGGCGGCCTGATAGGCGGAGCCTCGCTCAAAGCAGAAGACTTCGTTAAGATTGCCTCTTCTTTTTAATGATATCACATCAGCTGACTTATGGAATACACTGAATTGAAATGCAGCCTTCCGGCTGGTAATGAGGCATTTACTGAGCTGATCATGGCCCAGTTAGGAGAGTCGGGATACGAGAGTTTTGTAGAAACCGAAGAGGGCCTGCTGGCCTATATACCCACTTCCCGGTTCGATCCTGCCGTGCTGAATGAACCCCTGCTTTGGCCTGAAGGTGTTGAGGTTGAGTATTCCTGGTCGCAGATTCCCGAGCAGAACTGGAATGCAGTGTGGGAGTCAAACTTCAATCCGGTGACCCTGGCAGGACGATGTTGCATCAGGGCACCTTTTCACGATGCCGTGGATGGGATTGAATATGACATCATCATCGAGCCCAAAATGTCGTTTGGGACAGCCCATCACGAAACCACCGCCCTTATGATAGAGTACCTGCTTGACACAGAGGTGACCGGAAAAAGGGTGCTGGACATGGGTTGCGGAACCGGTGTGCTGGCCATACTGGCCGAAATGAAGGGCGCCGGTGATGTTTCAGCCGTTGACAACGACGAATGGGCGTACAACAACACACTTGAAAACATCGCAAAAAATAATTGTACTCACATCAGCGTTAAATTGGGTGATGCTGCCTTGCTGGGCGAAGTAAAATTCGACCTCATCATCGCCAACATCAACAGAAACATTCTGCTGAACGATATGGCTGCTTATGTTTCGTGTCTGCAGCCCGGCGGAACCCTGCTGATGAGTGGTTTTTACCTCAGCGACCTTGATGCGATCAGCGCAGAAGCCGGAACACTCGGGTTGCGTTATGTTGACCACAGGGAGCGTAACAACTGGGTAGCAGCTTGTTTTACTTCAGATTTTGTATGATCTCAAACCCCTTTGATGCAGCTGACCGGAAAACTGAAATATAGAATTGCAATCAGAAACTCCACAGTTTTCGTGCTGCTGGTGGTGTCAGCCTTGTGTTGTTCCATCACAGTACAGGCACAGGAACTGAAAACCTTTTCCCCTGATCCGACTGCTTTTATAACAGAGTTGGGAACTTTTATGCAGGCATCTCCCGACAGGGAAGCAAAAAAGGCCTTTCAGATTTTCAATGAATCGTGGGCTACCGGCAGGTTCGATGCCGGGGTGCAGCAGCAGATCATCAAAACCTGCAACCTGATGCTTGCGCAGCGCATGAGGCCATCGCCCTCGTTCCGCGATTACCTCGACGCAATCAACTCTTTTCCTGAATCGGCTCCGGCCACAAGCATTCTTGCCTGGCACGCAGGGCTTTCACCCTTTATAAACAGTAAGAGTCTCAGGCAACTTACCGGTTTCTTTGAGAGTACCCTCGACATCAATGTTAAGAAGACGCTTTTCAGGTCTTACTCCAATTCTTGGCAGTTCCGCAAGGGAAGCCATGTTTTTGATTACGATACTGCCCTCCTGGTAAAACTCACCGGGGTTGATCTGGTTTGCATTTCCGGAAAAGACAGCATTAACATACAGGAAACGTCCGGAACGGTGTGGCCACTGTCAAACCGGTTTTCGGGCAATGGTGGTAAAGTGTCATGGAAGAACTTCGGATTTGATCCGGAAAAGGTATATGCCCGGCTGGGGACATACAGGGTGAATCTGAAACTGACGAGTTATGCGGCCGATACTGTGAATTTTTATAACCGGTCGTTCTTCGATTATCCGCTGACGGGGAAGCTTGAAGACAGGGTTGTTACCGGCATTTCTGCGGATAAGGCCACTTTCCCGTAGTTTGTTTCTTACAATACAGACATTGAGATCAGGCAGATATTCAAGGGACTGGATTACAAGGGTGGTTTTACACTGGAGGGTCAACGCATTATCGGTTCAGGTTATGGAGATCAGGATGCGGTACTATGGGTAAGCCGCAACGGGGCCCCTTTTATGAAAATGTTGTCACGAAGCTTTGTCTTCAGGCCCGACCGGCTGATCTCGCCCCGGACCTCTGTTTCG
>CALMDN010000527.1 GCA_937864935.1 uncultured Bacteroidales bacterium | reverse complement strand
GATTTTCGCTGGAAGCCAGTTTTGAGAAAACCCTGATCAAACGTGGGGAAATAATGGATGAATTTGTTTATTCCTTCAGGAAAGAGAAGAAATAGCAGCATGGATGCCGGAATTGACTTTTCCTGGTTTCGCGAGTGTAACAATTCCTCTTCAGGTATTACTGAGTTTAGTTCACATCTGTTTTATCAGAGTTCAACCTGCAGAACGTCTGGTTCACCCGGATTTGTTTTTCCCGTTTATTGAGGCAGGATAATTTTGCCACTGTTTAGAATCGCCCATTTTTTGATTATCACCAAACAGTAAGGAAGATGAATACAACAAGCTCAAACACGCCGGTTCAGGCCACAGCAATCGAAGCAACACTCAGCCTGGTCAACAGCAAACTGCACATCACCGGACAGGCAGGCAATTTTGAACCCATAGATACCGATTATATTCCACCTTACGGTGATGGATTGGGTTATATGCCGCTACAGCTGTTTCTCATCAGTTTTGGTGCCTGTGCAGCCGGAGCGGTACTTACGCTCCTGCGAAGAATTCAGAAAAATATTGAAGCTTTTGATATGAATGTCAGTGGATTGAGGCGCACAGAACATCCTACTTCATTTTCAGAAATTACGGTTGAGTACATCATTACCTCAAAGGATGTAACGCAGCAGGATGTACAGAAAGCCCTGACACTGGCTGAGCAATCCATTTGCCCTGTATGGGCCATGATCAAAGGGAACGTTATGGTAAAATCCATAATTACCCTTTTATAAATCAAGTTAAAACATCATTCTATGGAAAGGACAGCGATTCCTGAGATTGCAGCAGTTTGCGGGCTATATTGCGGTGCCTGCGGAATTTATCTGGCTACGCAGGCCAATGATATTGTGAAATTATCGCAATATGCAGTCATGCTCGGGCAACCCCTGAGCGAAACCCGATGTGATGGTTGCCGGTCAGGAATAAAGACCGCTTATTGCAACAGCTGCTTTATGATTCAATGCAGCCGTGAAAAGGATCTGTCATTTTGTGGAGAGTGCGCTGAATATCCCTGCGAACCGCTGAAGGAGTTTCAGCAGATGATGCCTCACCGGGCTGAGTTGTGGAAGGCACAGTCACGCATCAGTGAAATCGGAGCAGTTGAGTGGGTTGCCGAGATGAAGGCTTATTTCTCCTGTGCACAATGTCATACCGGTAGTACCTCATACGACCTGAAATGTCCGCATTGCGGGCATATTCCGGGGAACGGTTTTGCCGGAAACCACCGGGATGCCATTTCAAGTTTTCTGGAAAGCAGGAAGAAATCCTGAAAATCAAACAAACAGCTATAATGGAAAGCAAAGTGCAATTGCAGGTTCTTCGATTTGGCCGGATGGCCGTTTGCCTCAATGTTCTCGGTGTCATCTTCTCAGGCCTTGTGTTTCCTGCCTTATCCATGAACCTATGCCCCCAGCCTGCCTGGAAAGATGCGGTTTTGTTTGCCGATTCCTTTCATCCGCTTCAGACGGCAACATTCTTCTGTGGTTATTTCCTGGTGATCGGATCGTTGCTTACGTTTATTGCCCTGTTTTTACTGACACCACCGGAGAGGAAAGTATGGGCGCTGTCGGGGCTGGTGATCAATGTCGTTTTCACAGCTGTGGTACTTCTGAATTACATTATTCAAACCACTTATATTCCTTATCTGGCGGTAAACAGGCCACCGGAACTTGAAGCAGTATTGCCGGTGTTTACCATGGCCAATCCTGGATCCTTTGCCTGGGCACTTGAGATGTACGGTTGGGGTGGTATCGGATTGTCTTTTATTTTTATGGCTTTTATCTTCGGAAAAAACAAACCGGAACCGGTACTGAAAGGCCTCTTCGTTGTCAACGGAATATGCAGCGTTGGGTCAGCCCTGATGACTTCCGTGGATATGAACTGGCTCTTTTCTCCTGCCGGACTCACAGCACTCGTGGTCTGGAACGTATTGGTGCTGGTGATTGATTTATATCTGATTGCTTATTTTAAGCGGTTACAGAAGGCGATATTCTGAACATAAATTCATAATCATTACACACGCGTTCCGGAACCGGTGCTGCGCACTTCTTCTTGTCATACAGAAGATTCATTATGAGTTTCTCACGGATCAATCCACAACACAGAATTGCCGGTGCCTTCGCGGTTTTCTTCCCAGTTTCCGTTGGCAGGGTCGATCATCCACCGCCCATCAACGATAAATTTATAGGTGTGCTTTCCGGGAAACAGGAAAACAGGGCAAACCCACTTGTCATTGATTCTGGTCATTTTGTAGGAATCCTTTCTCCAACCGTTAAAACTGCCGGTGACTATAACTTCCTTCGCATCCGCAATATGAGCCAGCTCAAAGGTATGGTTTGGCCTGAACACAACAACTGAATTCATATAGTCGCCTGATCCGGTGGTGTTTGTATTATCCGGATCAGTGATCCATTTGCCATCTTCAATGAATTTATACTCATAGATTCCAGGCGCCATCACATAAGGCAGTTCCCAACCTGAATCGGTCTTTCTCATAACCAGCTCATCGCGGTTCCAGTTATTGAAACTCCCGGAAAGGATGACCCTGGTTGACTGATTATATCCTTTCAGCCTGAATAGTAAAGTGTCTCCGATACCGATAAAGGAATTTCTGTTTCCCGATCCATCTGTTCGTACATCGGGATTGTCAGGATCTATGAGCCATTCTTTGTCTGCTATAAATTTGTAAGCGTGAGTCCCCTCTGTAAGGAAAACAGGCAACGACCAGCCATCTTTGATTTTATTGAGTCTGATTTCGTTGGTTCTCCAGTTGTTGAAACTTCCGGTTACAAAAACCTTTTTGGCATTCTCATATCCATGCAGCCTGAACACGTGATTCAGGACATATACCACAGAATTCCTGCCGCCGTTATAATCATTCTCTTTCTGAAGGTTATCCGGGTCAGGAATCCATTTTCCATCCACAATAAATTTATAGGAGTATTTGCCGGCAAACAGGTTCAGTCGGGCTTCCCATCCGTTGCTCTTTCGGGTCATGGGCGTGCGGCGTGTACTCCAGTTGTTGAAACTTCCTGAAAGAAAAACATTGCCAGCTTCAGGATATCCTCTCAGGAAAAAGACTGCAGTGTCATTGCTATAACTGTACAAGGATTCATTCCTGAACAGGTTGTAGCCGATGCCTTCCTGATTGAAAATCCTTGGTCTGTTCACAAGGGGTTGATCAAAGTTTTCTTCATCGACCAGCAGTACATCATAGTTGCTGTATGACGCTCCTGTCGTTATTATTGGTTTTGATATAACAACAATGTGCTGATTTATTCGTTCAACTTCCCAAAGGATGCTGTCGTATGTAAAAACTTGCCCCGACTCAAATGCTTTTGCCATGAATAGGCTGTCAAGACCGAACATCCTGCCTGTTTCATTTCTTTGGCTATCGCTCCATCTGGAATCCAGCCTGAAGAAGATCCGTTGGTTGTTGATGTAACAAACATTGTCTGTATCAGACTGAGAAAATGCTTCATTAGAAAAGCTCAGGATAATTAAGTAGCAAATAATCAGCATTTTAATTTTCATTTTCTTCTCCTTTCCTCACATTAAAGCTGATGGTACCTTTTTTAAGGTTGAAACAGAAGACACCTTTCCTCCAGAAATCATATCCGAGCATACCATCGATGTGGAACCCATAGGATTCACTCATAGAAGAAAGGTCAATCAAAACAGCATTCATGATGCCAAACTGATGGTTCCCGAATTCGAGTTCGTTCATTGTACCATACAGCGCTTCGATATTGCCGGCCCGGGCACCACCAAGGGTAGACCTGCGGCTGATCTTAATCGTATTCATTACTTTTTTCGGGATATTGCTGTTGAGGGTATTGATTTCAGCCCCGGTGTCGAGACAGAAGTTCAGGGTTTTATCTCCGATTCTTCCCCTTATCATCATTATATTATAATTTGATTCGAGCTCCTGGTTAAACTCAAACTTCATTTCATAACCATCAGGATCTATTCTGTTTCCCTGACGATCCAATTTATTCAGGCGCATTTCACATTTTGCTGCATCGAAAACTACTTCAAGCTCATCTATCATTTTAATGCCGAAAAGTCCAAGAATCTTAACACCTCGGCTATCCTCAATGTGGCCAAGGTCAGCAAGATCTGCTGAGATCTTCTCATAATATATACCTGCGACATCCACTTTTGCCACCATTGCTGAGGTGATTTTCCCGAATTTTCCGGTAACACCCCCTGCTGTTGTTCCCTTTTTATATCCGGTGTAATTTCTGAAGTAGGTTTTGTTTAATACAAGTTCTGAAGCGCCGGTATCGAAGATCAGGTTTCCTTCAATATCATCGATCCGGACTTCAACCAGAAACAGTCGTCCAACCTGCCTTAGGGGAATCAGTACCGAAGATTGGCCAACGTTACGGGCATTGGTCCCAAATACCATTGAAACAGATAACTTCGTCTGTTCAATTACATCAGTTACATCAGGTGCAAAGCTGTTGGCATGACATTTTATTGTAAAAATGAATATTGCAACAATCAGATAATGAATCAGTAACGATGGTTTCATTTGCTAATGCGCATTAAAATTATATGACCGGTGATTTTTAGGGAAATTAAGGAGAAATATTAAATCCACCTTACTTTATTACTTGAAATATTTTTGTTTACGGGTTTTCTGCCGGGAGTTTTTACATTTGTGTTGTCAAACTGGCCAGGCATGTTCCGGGTTGAAACAATTAAGCATAGTAATGAAAAAAGTAAGTCATCCGGTTGAATTTGTTATCCGATACGATGTATTCCTGGTGGCTGCTGTTTTACTCATTGTCAGGTTATTGTTGTTAAACTGGAGCGACGAAACCGATGCCGATGGTGTCAGCCGGGTATTTACCTCCTGGAACTGGGCC